>DAORJH010000488.1:0-2045 GCA_035438925.1 Bacteroidia bacterium
GGCTCATATCAACAAACATGTGCTTGAAGAAATCAGTCTTTGCGATCAGGTACATTGCCAGGCTTATTATGGCAAACCAAAAGACCTGAATATTTATGTCGCCATTGCCGAAACAGAAGGAAAAGTGGTGGTAGATGACGATCTGAACCTGATCATTGCCGCTTTTCATAGCAACAGTGGAGGACAAACAGCCAACAGCGAAGATGTTTGGGGTGCGAAAAAAGATTATTTGAGAAGTAAAGTAGACAGCTTCAGCTCTAAAATGCCGAATGCCTATTGGGAAAGAAAAATGCTGACGGACGATTGGCTCACTTATTTAAAGATCAAACACAATTATGCCATTGAAATACCGGAGGCAAAAGCAGCTGCTTTGAATTTCAGACAGGAAAACAGAAAGGTGTATCTGGAATGCAACAACTCAAAAGTTCCGTTGAAGAACGTGAGACAGGATCTACAATTGAAATCCACCTTCTTTTCAATTTATGAATTAGGAAATGACAGCATCGTATTTAAAGGAAAAGGTTACGGACATGGATTGGGTATGTGTCAGGAAGGAGCCATGAAAATGTGCAAGCTCGGTTATAAATACCCCGATGTGTTGAATTACTATTACAGGAACATTCAAATCATTGATCTACATAAATTGCATTTCTTTAAGGATGAGTGACAGTCTTGTTCTTCATTAAATACCTTCAATCAAAATCATTTTGTCAGCAAAGCATCTAGAACATCTGAAAAAAGACAAACGTCTGAAAAAGGTCATTGAGAAACATGGTGTGCTGAGCACCGGAAAAGAAAAAGATCTTTATTTCAGTTTACTGCGTGCCATTGCCGGGCAGCAATTATCTGTAAAAGCAGCTGAAACCATTTGGGAGCGATTTCTTAAACTTTTTAAATCTGGTTATCCCGATCCCAAAGCCGTATTGAAAATGGATGTGGAGAAAATGCGTGGAGCAGGTTTATCGTCTCAAAAGGCAGGTTATTTAAAGAACATTGCTCAATTCGCAGTAGAGAAGGGTTTGGACTTTGATCATTTGAATGAGAAAGAGGACGATGACCTGATCGAATACTTGGTTCAGATAAAAGGCGTTGGAAAATGGACGGTAGAAATGTTATTGATGTTTTCCCTAGGACGAAAAGATGTTTTTCCCAAAGATGATCTCGGTATTCAAAATGGAATGCGCTCTTTGTATGGATTTGAGGTGGAAACTAAAAAAGAACTGCACGCAACCATGGATAAGATCGCTGAAAAATGGAGGCCCTATAGAAGTTTAGCCTGTCTTTATATTTGGAGGCACAAGGATGGGGATTAAGCCGATTTCTTAAAAAACGATAATTCGGCAATAAGCCTTAACAGTATGGCGTTTGACATGAAAAAAGCATACATGTCCAAAATCAAAAACATCAAAAATCACTTGCGTATTTCTTTATTTACTAACTTCAAGCCTTAAGAATCTCTATGGGTAATTATATTTTTCTGGGGCTATTGCTCGCCTCTTTTGTTGGTTTAAGTAAACTCTTTGTAAAAGCCGGTCTGGATGGATGGAAGGCTTATATTCCTTTCTGTAATTTCTATTTATTAGGTAAAATGCTGGGCAAACCGGGTTGGTGGAGTGCCATCATGATCTTTCCGGGCGTGAACATCATCATGTATGGTGTGTACGGATTCAATACAGCCAGAGCCTTCAATAAACCTGCCACTTCTGATCTTGTTTTCGCTTCTCTCCTGCCCTATATCTATTTTCTGAAACTGGGATTCGATCCTACTGCCAAATATGTAGGCATGGATAAATTCAAAAAAGAACCAAGTTCATTCGTGAAGAACTGGCTCGATCCCATTATTTTCGCCGTGATCGCAGCTTCCGTCATTCGTGGTTATACCATTGAGGCTTTCACCATTCCCACTTCTTCCCTCGAAAAAAGTTTAATGGTGGGAGATTTTCTTTTCGTGAATAAATTTGCCTACGGACCCAAGATCCCGCAAACTCCACTCTCCTTTCCATTTGCACATCACACCCTTCCATTCAGCGAAACAACAAAATCTT
>DAORJH010000489.1:0-2044 GCA_035438925.1 Bacteroidia bacterium
GTCGGTCTTAAGCCAGCGTTTCTTCCTGTAAGAAGAGAAATCTCTGGATCATGAAATATTTTTCGTGCTGCACCTAAATAAATCGGAAAGGGTGGTGGATCATTTCAATAGAACTTTAAGGGAGGCAGAACGCCAGAAGCTATTCAAAAGTGGCAGATTCATTCAATTGAACTGATAAGTTCTTTTGAAAGCAAGGATCGTAATTTTATATTAACGCCGGCATAGATCATGATAAGGGAAATGATCATGATAAGGTGAGAAATGTCCTTGTAATTGAACCAAACACTTATGGAAAATTTCATCGAGTGGACAGCAATTGAAAGAAAGGACACAAAGATGCCGGATGCAATTAGAGAGCTCCCCTGTTCTTTTTTAATGGGACTGATCAAATGGACCAGGAAAGAATAGGTAAGCACGATGCCGGCATGGATCTTAATCAGTAAGAAATTATTCTGAATGTAGGTAACGGCAAGTAATATAAGGATCCAGCAAATAACAAGAGAGTGAATGATTTTAGTTTTGTTTTTTTTGATGGTCGTCGAGTGATTCTGGGCAGCATTAAAACAAAAGTAGATAGCCACCAAAGAAAGACTATTCACCGAAAAGATCACCCATCTTATAAACTGATCCCCCAATTGATATTGCACGCTGTGCGCAATGGATCCCATACTGGCGCTTAGTCCGATCAATAGAAAGAACCAGGCCCAGTTCTTTGAGAGGATGCTCTTGTGTTTTACGATACTGAAGAATGCGAATACGCAAAACAATGCAATTGTGTTATTCAGAAAAAAGGTCACAGGCTCGAACATGATCTTTCCGAAAACTGTTATGTAGGTGTGATCAAAATTCATTTTGGAGGCATAAATTTAATGAATATTTGAAACCTAAGTTCGCTCTGCGTCTTTATTTTCATCCTCTTGACCTTTCTTGAAAATACCTGTGATCTTCTCAGTGAGCTGACGCACTTTTTCGATGTTCTGTTCAAAGGCAGGAACTGTTATATCACTGATTCGTCCGGAACTTAATGCCTTACTCAATTCCGGATAGAATATGGCAAAGCTGGTGAAATCACTGTTCTTGCTCAGTGTTTTAGGGAGCGCATCAATGTGAAAGTCATAACTTACTGTTTGTTTTCTTGCACTTAAGATCAAAAACAGATCATCTTCCTTCGTGATCTTCGAAGGATCGAAATTCTCAAAATTCTCAACTTCATGGTATTTATAGATCAGCTTCTTTTTATCCCCCAGCACATAAGAAAAATCCTTCAAAGATTCCTTTTGACCATAAATTTCTGCTTCATTGCCGATCTGCTTTAATATCAGACTCATTTTTGTACTGATGCGGAAAAATCCATTTTCGAGTTCGGCATTAGGAGAAAGAAAGATCACCACTCGTTTATAAGAATTAACAGGTTGCAAGATCTTGGATATGATAACTGCTTGTTTTGATTTTGCCAATAGATTATCTGCAATACTACCGAATAGATTTGCGCTTACCTGTTGGGATTTATAACTGATCAGAATATCGGTGATATTATACGCCTTCGCAGTTCGCGCGATGCCATCTACAATACTAAGATCTACTTTTTTCAAAACCTCCACTTTTTTGTCTCCACTCGAGATCTGTTCTACCGCTCCCTCGATCACTTTCTTGACAACATTGATCTTTTCATCCGCATCTTCATCGTCCTCTACAATAGATAGGGGATAGATGGGTTCAGTAGATCCTGAGTCCTTTACCATCAATGCAAGGTCGATCAGTCTTTGAATATTTTCAGGATTACTCACAGGAATTAGAATCCTTTCATTCTTTTCAGTATTCCGGTGAGATACTTCTTTTTCTTCTACTGCAATTTTTCTGGCTGCTCTTTCACTTACAAATGAACTGACCATGCAGGAAACCAGAATCAGGATGATCGTTCCGTTGATTACATTTTGATCGAAAAGACCAATATCGAAGCCAACTTTGATCACAGCCAATGTTGCAGCGGCATGCGATACGCTTAATCCGAATAAAATGTTCTTTTCATCTTTTGTGAATTTGT
>DAORJH010000490.1:0-2040 GCA_035438925.1 Bacteroidia bacterium
GATCATTTATGCAGACCGAAAAATAGTTTTGGTATTTGTACATGTTGGCGAAGGAGATAAAAAAGGACAGTGGGTATTGAAAGTAAGTGCTATGAACGGAAATCTGAGAAAAGGAACTAGAATAGGCGAAAAAGGAGATCCGAATTGTTACTTTTTTAATCAGATAAAGGTAGACACAAGTACCGGAACAATTCATTTAGCTGGACAGCGATTTTCAGAAAAAGATCTGAATTTTGAAGAGAAGAAATTCAATTTAAGCACGAAAACTGCGCTCAGTATCTATATGACGAGCATTGATTCCGGAGGACTTATTCTTAACAATTCAGAATTCAAAATTCCGATCCTAGAGCAAAAAGGATATGTAAACAAAACAGCTGTGAGTTACTTGGTCAGAATGAATTCATTTGAAAAAGATCAGGAAGGGGCATATAAGATCGGCACAGAGATCTACAAAGCCAATACTGGTTCCCTCTGTTATAAATACTGTAATTCAACAAATATTAAGATCAAAGAACAGGATGGACAATTCAATATAGAGAAGAATACGATCGGAACCCACCCTATGATAGAAAAACACTATCAGACAGTCGACCTATTAGATATGAACGGAAAACTCTGTGTGGATAGCCTACTTGAATTTGACAGGATCTATACAAAGAATATCAATTTTAAAGCAGTAGTGGCTTTTAAACTGGATGAAACAGGGAATCCGGTTTGGTTGCTTAAAAAGACGGAAACAAAAAAAGGAACAGAAAACTACAGCGTCTTAGGTCCGGTTAAAAAGATCTATCAATTGAGTTCTATTATAGCTGCGAATAAAAACGAGTTGCCGGGACTACAGGTAGTTTCTCCAACTAATTTTCTTATTTCAAGACAGGTGGCCGATAAATTTTTGCTTCAGATTTATTATTGGTAATTTTACACTATGATTCAGCGTATTCAAACACTATTTCTTATTGAGATGATCTTTTTAGGCATTTCTTTATTCTTTGTTCCCATTCAATTCCTTGCCGACAATGGTGTGAGTACACCTGTTCATCTTATACCGATGAAATCAGTAGTGATCGATTCAACATTAGGCCTTTCTTCTGCAGCAGGAATTGCGGCCATCACAATATTATTATCGCTTGTCACGATCTTTCTATTTAAAAAGAGAGAACTTCAGGTTAAGCTTTGTTATCTTTTAGTGATACTTGACGTTGTACTTATCTGCATGATCGCGTTCTGTCCATTTGTAACTATCAATGAAACTACTAGCATTAATGATAATGTTTTTGCGTATGTGATCCTGATCGTTTCCTCTTTATCGGCTTATCTGGCCGCATTTTTCATTAAGAAAGATATAGAGCTCATTAAAAGCGCAGATAGAATCAGGTAATTCTGAAAAAAGTGATAGAAAACTTGCTAAATTATTAAAAAACAGTAATTTAGTGGCCTTTAGATAAAGTGAGGGCATTCTTCATAACTATTCTTTTTGCTTTAAGTGGATTCTTAGCTAAAGCTGGCATTTCGCCTTTAGACACCGTTAAGTATTTAACCAAATCCAAGCTCATTCAACTCATCGATCAGGTATTTGACATGGATGATGTGAGTCCGAAAGAAATTGATAAACTTAATTATTATTCAAGTTTACTACGATCGAACAGATCCGATTCAGTTAAAATATCTGAATTCAATTTATATGAATTAAGTTTTTACTCTGCCGAAGACGAGAAACTATTATTTCCCACAACCAGTCTCGAATCTGTCCCGAATTCATTCAACCTCGTTGTTGAAAACGATCTATTAAGTTATTACAGTGCCCCATTTAAAGGTGTAGTTACTTCGCATTATGGTTGGCGTGATGGAAAAATGCATAATGGAATAGACATTGATCTGAACAAAGGAGATAAAGTTTGTGCTGCATTCGACGGAAAAGTAAGAGTTGCGAAAAGACAGGGAGGTTTCGGAAACCTGGTCATTTTAATGCACCCAAACGGACTTGAAACCGTATATGCACATTTATCAAGGATCAAAGTAAAGACAGGGGATGTCGTATTA
>DAORJH010000491.1:0-2038 GCA_035438925.1 Bacteroidia bacterium
TCTTTTTTCAATTTAAATTCATCAAATGGAAGGGCCTGGCCTTTGTTGTTCTTTAAAGTGAAAGTTTTTGTATCGGTGAGTTCGATGGAAAAGGAAGAGTCAGGAGCTTCATGATGTTCTACGACTATTTTTTTGATCTGAGGTGGAGTATAGTTTAGCACCACCCGATCTCTCCACTCACTCTCTTTCGCAATGAATCTTGGAACAAGATATCCAACAAATCCGGGAATAAAACAAACGAAAGGCTCATCGTAATTCTTACCTGAATCTACATCTGTCAATAACATATAGGAGCCTTCATTGTCCGGTGTTTCATGGCCCACATAATACTGTCTTACTAATTCATCTCCAGCATAGATCTCAATTTTCACTGCTGTTGAAGCCATTACCTTGATCACACTTTCTTTCGAGATCTTATTCACGGGCATCTTCACTTCTACATTCCTGATCGCTTCCATCAAATTAAGAATTGCGTCTGGTCTACAGTTGTATTTATTATTTACACGCCAGCCATTTTTTGTCCTTACGACCTCACTTTTATCTCCTTCTTTATCAGCAATAAAAATCTTGGTGATCGAGGCGGTATCTTTGAATTTGAAATTCCTTGCTTCTGCATCTACCGTGCTGGCTCTCCCTTTCTTCTTGTAGATAACAAACGCAAGTACACTCAATATCAAAAGCACTGCAAGTAGTATTCGGGAAGATCTTTTACTCATTTGAATTCAAATAAAGTTAGGCCCTATGGAGCCGATAATAAAATTAATAAATGGAGATTTGAGAACGGATGTTTTATTTGTATTCACTACGCGAATCAAATAATGAGCCTGACATTACATTGTAACGAAGACAAACTTCAAAGCCGCCAAAATATTTAGTGGCAGTTCTGTATCCCGAAACATTCATATCGTAAGAGATGCCAATGGCCATCTCTGCTCTTTCATACATCAGCTTGTAAATAAATGCATCCTGGCTTCTGTAAAATAATCCTACACCTATTCCGTTCTCGGTTTTTTGTCCCGTTACTTTGGTTCCTGTTCTGCTTCTGAATTTCAAATACGTTCCAACTACATATTCCCAGGCCTGATATTGCTTATTCACCATCAATGCAGGATTAAAAGAGAATTTTGTATCCTCAATGTCTAATCTTGCATTCACCATGCTGGTCCATCTAACCGGCAATTTATACTCTGATCCGGCCCAGTATTCCTGTTTCGGTCTGTTGATATGAAATGCTCCAACCGAAACCATCACCGAAGTGACATCATCATGATCCTGATCGGTCTTTACTCTCGAATAACGGTACGCTGCTCCGGTTCCGATATCCGTTGTTGTGAATTGTCTGTATTTACTTTCTTCCCCGCTTTGTTTTTCAGGGTTAATGATGTTCCCGTCAAATTGAGATCCGAATGTTAGATCAGTGTAACGCGCGCTGGTTGCATCTGCTCCTGCATTCATTCCCACACTCATGATACTGTGTTTTCCAAGCTTCAATACACCGGAAACATTTAAAGTTGCATTCGTACGACTGATTTTGGCAGCACCTGCTCTGTCATTGAACAGAACAAATCCAACTCCAAGAAAAGTTTTTCTCTTTTTAGATTTGAATAATCCGCCATCAAGTGAAATTCCGGCGGTTTGATATGGATTTCCCATTGCAGCCCACTGACTGCGATAGTTAATGCTGCCTCTGAAATATCCATTGAAAAAGCCTGTATTGGCAGGACTGATCATTAATGGAGTTTCCGTTATCTGTGAAAAATGAATATCCTGTGCATTCATTCTCTCAGCATAAGCGAACAATAAAAAACAAAAGAAGAAGTATATTTTTTTCATAGCTTACCTGTCTATTCAATTAGCGTATAAGTGTAACGTTCCCTTTAAGCACTTTTGGCTCATTGTAAACATTCTTATAGGTGATCACATAAGCATAGACACCTGTCTGTGCATATCTGTCTTCATAATAACCATTCCATCCTTTTTCCGGATCTGTACTTCTGAACACTTCCTGACCCCAGCGATTCCATATCCTGAAATCAAA
>DAORJH010000492.1:0-2032 GCA_035438925.1 Bacteroidia bacterium
TTTAGGTAAACTTGTAATGGAGATCAACGTGGATAAAGCAAAAACAGTTTTATCATTAGCTGATCTTAAAAATGGCATTTACATGCTTAGTGTTTATGATGGCCAAAATCTGAAAGGAAATTATAAGATCGTAAAAGAATAATTTTGTATTGGAAATAAAAAAGCCTTCGAAAGTATCGAAGGCTTTTTTTTAAAGCATTTTCAAAAAATCATCTTCATTGATGATCTTAACTCCCAGATTCTGTGCTTTCTTTAATTTTTCCGGTCCCATGTTATCTCCGGCTAAGAGGAAAGAAGTTTTACCACTGATGGATCCGGAATTCTTTCCCCCGTTCATTTCTATCATTTCTTTTAATTCATCTCGACTGTGTTTCGCAAAAACGCCACTGATCACAAAGGTGAGGCCTTTTAATTTATCTCCTGCCTTTGCTATGATCTCGTCGTTAACTTTTAATTGCAGTCCGGCCTTCTCCAATCTGTCCAGAATGGATAGATTCTTCTTACTAGCAAAGTACCTCAGTAGACTTTCCGCGATGATCTCACCGACCTCATCGATCTGAAGCAACTCCTCTTTATTCAGTTTTTTTAAATTACTAAGACTATGAACTTTTCTTGCAATTTTTTTAGCAGATGTTTCACCAACATGCCTAATTCCAATAGCAAACAAAACTCTTTCAAAAGGCACTTGTTTACTTTGTTCAATTCCATCTATCAAATTCTGTGCGCTCTTCTCCGCCATGCGATCCAATGGTAGCAGATCACTTTTCTTCAGATCATAGATGTCAGCAATGTTTTTTAATAATCCGGCTTCGTATAATTGAGCGATCGTTTCAGCACCCAAACTATCAATGTTCATTGCTTTTCTGGCAACAAAATGTTCCATTTTACCTTTTACCTGTGGGGGACAAAGATCTTCATTTGGACAAAAATGCTGAGCCTCATCTTCTTTTCTCACCAATTCTGTTCCACATTCAGGGCAATGTTTGATATAAATTGTTTTTTTGTTATTTGGATTCCGTCTATTCAGATCCACTCCTGTGATCTTAGGAATGATCTCACCTCCCTTTTCAACATATACGAGATCTCCAACACGTATATCTAATTTTTCGATGATGTCAGCGTTATGTAAACTTGCGCGTTTCACAATGGTTCCTGCAAGCTGTACCGGTTCCAGATTGGCAACTGGCGTGATAGCACCCGTTCTTCCAACCTGATAAGTGATCTCATTCAATCGTGTACATGCTTGTTCAGCCTGGTATTTATAGGCGATAGCCCATCGAGGGGACTTAGCAGTGAATCCAAGTTGCTGTTGCTTTAAGAGACTGTTTACTTTGATCACTATACCATCGATCTCAAAAGGAAGATCGTTTCTTTTTTTATCCCAATGATCAATAAAGCGGATCACTTCTTCAATTCCATTGCATACTTTGCTGTGTTCACTTGTCTTGAATCCCCAGCTTTTTGCCAATGCAATGTTCTCTGAATGTGTTCTACCTTTTATATTTTCACCCAGTAAATTATAGAGAACACAATCCAGTTTTCGTGATGCAACAACTTTGCTGTCTTGCATTTTCATAGTACCACTTGCCGTATTCCGTGGATTAGCCAAAAGTGTTTCTCCGGCCTCTTCTCTTTCCTTATTCAATTTTTCAAAAATCTTTTTTGGCATGAAGATCTCTCCTCTGATCTCAAAAGATTCCGGATAATTACCTTTTAACTTTAAAGGAATGGAACGAATCGTCTTTGCATTTGTAGTAACATCATCTCCCTGAATACCGTCTCCTCTGGTGATGGCCTGTTTCAAAAGTCCGTTTTCATAACACAGACTGATAGAAAGACCGTCGAATTTCAACTCGCTGATGTATTCAATATTATCTTCCTGAAATAATCCTGCATTTTCATTCAATCCTTCCTGTACTCTGCGGTTGAATTCAATCAGATCTTCTTTGCTATAGCTGTTAGCGAGCGACAGCATGGAATACTTGTGCTTCACACTGGCGAATTCTTTCGTCAGGGCTCCTCCGACTCGCTG
>DAORJH010000493.1:0-2027 GCA_035438925.1 Bacteroidia bacterium
GTATTCTTCAATCTGAGAGCGTTTTTTTCCTTTGGCCGGCTCGTTGATCGGGAATTTAATTCTTCCGTTCCCGTTGCTCATCACCTTACTCATTAGTGCAGAATATTCGGTGTGGATCTGTTTGTCATCAAAGGAAAGGAAGTTCACAAATCCCATCACATCTTCATACCACTTTACCCAGGTATTCATTTCACCCCATCCTACATTTCCTACCATGTGATCAATGAATTTTAATCCGATAGAAGAAGGATTGTAATCACTTTTCCATTCTTTAAATCCCGGAAGGAAAGCGCCTTTGTAGTTCTTACGTTCAACAAACATGTGTACGGTTTCACCGTAAGTGTAAATTCCTGCTCTTACCACTTCGCCATGCTCATCTTTCTCCACTGTTGGTTGCATAAAGGGTTTGGCTCCTCTTTTGGTCGTTTCTTCAAACGCTTTTCTTGCATCTTCTACCCATAGGGCAATCACTTTCACGCCATCTCCATGCTTCTTTACATGTTCTCCAATAGGAGAATCACTAACCAAGGCAGTGGTAAGTACCAAACGGATCTTATCTTGTTTAAGAACGTAAGATACTCTGTCCTTTAAGCCTGTTTCCAATCCGGCATAGGCGTGAGATTGAAATCCAAACGCTGTTTTGTAATAATGTGCAGCTTGCTTTGCGTTTCCCACATAAAATTCAACATAATCTGTACCAAGCAGTGGCAGAAAATCCTGAGCTCCTTCAAATATTTTCTCCAATCCGTATTCTACATTTTTTACTTCTTTTGCCATATGATCTTATTCCTTTTTCTTTATAAAATTACAACTAAAATCCTCTAAGTTCAGAACCTAAAATCTGTATAAATCCTTTGGTGATCCAATGGAAAATCCAAACTTTCTGATTCACATTCAAATTTAAGAATTATTCGTTATATTGGTCTATAATATAAAACCATTAAAAATGAGAAAAATCTTCAGTTTAATTCTAATATTTTTTGCTTCCATTACTAGGGGACAAGTAAATATTGCAAGCAGTTTAACGGCTTGTTATTCCTTGAACAACAATGGAACTGAGCCGATTAATACATTGACGGGAACACTGAGTAATGTAACAGGCACAGTGGATCGTTTTAGCAATGCAAATTCTGCACTTGCTATATCTGGAAGCTCAACTAGTTATATTGAACTACCAAACAGTCCTTTGTTGAAGGCAAACGCTGTTTCTGTTTCGGGATGGTTCAAGACCAATTCGAGCGCTATTCAGATTCTTGTTTTTGCTCATAACGGTTGTGTAAGTTATCATGAGGGCTACCAAATTGCTTTAATAAATACAGGAGGGGCAACTTTTCGTATGCAGGCAGCTAAGTCAAGTTCAAATTGTTCGGCCGGAACACAAGCGGCATGTAATGGAAGTACTACTACATTGCAAGCAAATGTATGGTATCATGTAGGTGCCTATTTCGGATCGGATTCCCTGAAAATTTATGTAAACGGCGTTTTGAACGGCGCAAGTTCAGCCACATTACCAATCAACTATTCCAATTTAGCGAAGGTTTATATTGGAGGAACCAATTTGGGGACAAATTTCCCATACTTAGGTTCTGTTGATAATTTCAGATTCTACAATAGAAAATTGAACGGAGCAGAATTCAATAGTCTGTACGTGAATGATCAAACATGTTTGACCGGATTTGTGACCATTGCCAATTATTCTTTGACACCTACCATTTCTCCAAACAATGTTTGCATTAATGCTCCCATTAATTTTACGGATCTATCAACGAACACACCAACAGCCTGGGCTTGGCAGTTTCCTGGGGCAACACCTTCGGTTTCTGCTTTGAGCAATCCGGTAATTACTTTTTCTGCTACAGGTTTTCACACTGTTTCTTTGATCTCAACAAATGCATATGGAGCAAGTACAGCTTATACAGGAACTGTTTTTGCATCCGGTTGTCTCGGATTGAATGAAGCATCAGATGGAAATAAATTGTTATTGATGCCGAATCCAAGTTCGGGAATAGTTCAAGTTCAATTAGAAG
>DAORJH010000494.1:0-2025 GCA_035438925.1 Bacteroidia bacterium
CCGGCATGATGCATGGACCATGGAATGACAAATCCGGATATAACAAAGAACATCTGTACGCCGTATTGACCGACTTCAAAAATTGACAGTAAAATAGGATCAGTGAAATATCCTGTTGTGGTGCAGACGAAATGAAAAAGGCAGACAGAAAGTGCTGCAAAAGCCCTCAAGCTGTCTAATACCTGAATATGACTGTCTGTTCTGATCTTTAAATTATTTTCTGCATTCTAATGCGACTGCGCTTTCGAAGCGAGTGATATCCTCCACTAATTTGAACATTTCATCACTCGAATCATTGAATTGAGCTTTTCTCACTTCTTTGAATCCGGCTTTCGTCAACTCAGCACTTAAGGAATAATGATCCCACATCCATAAATGATGGGCGTTTCCGAATTGAGATGTTAGCATAGACCTTAATCCTCTGCTTCTTTGTGTAACTCCCATCAAACTTCCGTTTCCACAAAAATCGATGCTTGCTGTTTCTTTTTTCTGATTCACTGCTTCTATATATCTTTTTGCGATCACTTCCAGATCGGGAACAACACAACGAAATATCCCCCCTGGTTTCAATATTTTGTAGGTATTCTTCAATGCAGTTCGGAAATCATTCAAAGAAAGATGTTCAAGAACATGCGAACAATACACACCATCGCAGGAATTGTCGGAAACCGGTATTCCTTTCACGATATCTCCGTAAAGGACATTATCCGGAAAAACCGTATTTAAACGGCTTTTCAATAAGGCACCGAGAACAGGCGTCTTCTGGATGCGCAGTGTAGGAGAGGTGTCGTAATTCTTCCATTTTTGAGGAGCAGATAGACCACAACCGTATTGAACATATAATTTTTCCATATATTTTAAATGCTGATCACTTGTTTGTATTGTTCCCTGTATTCTTTTTTAGTGAAATGTTTTAAAGCGAGTTCTCTCAATCTTTTCTTTTCCGTCATTGGAATCATTTCTGCTTGTTTATTGAATTTAGTGAATATCGATCCAGCATCATACTTTTGAATAAAATCAGAATAGTCTCCAAGATTTTCAGAAATGATCACTTTCAATCCACAAGCCAGGTATTCTGCGAATTTAACAGGAGACGCTACTTTGTTCGTAATGCTTTGCTCCCTTATCAATAGTCCGTAATCCGCAGCGATCAAGATCTCAGCAACTTCTTTCGGCTTTAGCTCGAAACAAGAGATCTGATCATTGAATTCATTTTGAAATGATCTTATGGTTTCATTTGCACGGGTAAGAAAAAGGAGTTTAGCGTTTTTATTTGCCGACAAAACGGGTGTCATAAATTCTTTCAGCATTTGTATCGATTGCCATCCGGCCACCGATCCTGAAAAGACATAAACGACATTTTCTTTTTTAATCCCTATTTTTTTTCTTGCAGCAAGAATTCGTTCTGCATTTATCGAAATCTTTTCGAAGTAAGCATTCAATGTGCAGGGAATTACAACATGTTTATTGCTTACATATTCACATTCTTTCTTCCAGAGTTCGATCATCGCCTCCGAAACTGCTATTCGGAAACTACTTTTTAATATACATTCCTTTTCTAGTTCAGTGATCACACTCAGCATTCCCGGATCGGTGATTACCTTGTACTCTTTCCATTCGTGTGCAATTGCACCTCTGCCATCATAGATCACATTCTTTATTCCGGTTAGTAATGCTAACTGTGTAGCCAGAACACTTCTTCCTATGATCTTGTCAGCCTTGAGTCTTTTACAAATGGTTTTCAAAAGAAAGGCATTCTTTCTCCATCTCTTCACGCCCGGGAACATAGGTAATACAATTGCATCCGGCATTTCTTTGCGTATTTTTTTCTTGTTTTGAATAAAATATCTCAATGAAATGAATGCCACAAGTCGAATTTCTGATCTCAGATCAACACGAATGAAATTGACCACATCGATCACTTGACTGGAGTAAATGCCGGAAGGGAGATCGTTGTATGTTAGGTAGACAATCAATTTTGCGTTAAAATTTTTAGAATTCTTTCAGTTGCTTTTCCATCCCAAA
>DAORJH010000495.1:0-2020 GCA_035438925.1 Bacteroidia bacterium
TCATCAAGTCAACTTTAAAGTGAAAGGATTTTTTGCCTGGCAGCTGCAAGCCGGTAAAGTGATTGGAGATGTTCCCTACTCGCTACAATACAACAACAAAGGTTCTAGAGTTAGAGAGCTTTCACTCAGTGTAGAAAAAACATTTGAGACCATGTTTCTGAATGAATTCATCAGTACGGAATACGCTTCTGCTTTTGTTGCCCTTAATTTCGGGAAAATGCGTGCGTTGGATAAAAAATTCAATCCTGAACTGGAGCTGGTGCATAACTACGGGATAGGCAATCTTTTTGGAAGAGAAAAATTAAGCAACATTGAACTCAATGATCTGAGCAAAGGATATTCAGAAGCAGGATTAAGGATCAAAAATCTTTATCGTTCTAACTTCAGTACATTTGGCCTAGGCGTTTTTTACCGTTATGGCAATTATGCATTTGATGAATTCAAACATAACCTGGTCGTGAAACTGGCACTTGGGTATTCGCTTTGATAATATTTGCTTGCCGAATTGACAGAAGAACACGCTAACTTCACCTCACAAACCTTGTTCCTTACCTCAATTCTTATTCGTTTTCTTTTTAATTGAATTCTTCGGCTTACTTTTACTGTATGGACTTTTTCAGGAAACCCGTTTTTTTACATCTCACAGGAAGTTTGATCTTTTTGCTGCTTCCTGCCCTGCTCCATCCTGATTTTTCTTTGGATCTGCATTTCATTACCCTACCCCATTTTCAGAAAACATTCTTCCTTTATTCATTGCTACTTCTCTTCTTTTACGCCCACTATTATTTTCTTATTCCCAAATTGGCTGAACAGAAAAAGTACCTTCTATATGCCCTCTTGCTGATCGCATTTTCAATTGCAGTGATCGCCTTTATGCATTACTTCCTGAAGGCGAGCTTTGCTCCAATGCAGGACAGGTTACCAAACGGACCCGGCAGAGGTCACGGTCCACCCCATGGTCCTCGTTTAAATGTGATGAAAGAGATCTTTCAATTCCTTCCTCCCTTTCTCGCTGCTATCTTTCTTTCGTTCTTTATCAGAAGCCGAACAAATTTACGCGAAGCACAAAAGGCAAAATTAACAGGAGAACTGGATCTTTTACGTTCTAAGATAGATCCCCATTTTCTTTTCAATAGTTTGAACAGTATTTATGCACTCTCTCTTCAAAATTCAGAAAAAATGTCGGATGCAGTTCTTCATTTATCGGAAATGATGCGCTATGTGCTGTATGAAACCAAAGAAGAAAAAGTGGCGTTAGAAAAGGAACTACAATACATTTCAGGATACATTGAAATGAACCGTTTGCGTTTGAGTCCGAATATTGAACTGGAATTTAAACTCGAAGGAAAAGGACAAGGCCAGGAGATCGCCCCCATGATCCTGATCCCTTTCATTGAAAATGTTTTTAAACATGGATTAGACACGGAGAAGAAGATCAAGATCGATATTCATATTCATTATACACCCGACCAGATAGAATTGAGAACAGAGAATCCGATCGCTACAAAGAATAGAGTAAAAGGATCCGGATTAGGAGTCGACATCAGTTTAAAACGACTCAAACTTATTTATGGCAAACATTTCACCTACAAGCAAAGAACAGAAGAGAATAAATACTATCTTCAACTCACCATTCAGCTGAAATGATAAAAGCCATTGCAATAGATGACGAACCCTTAGCATTGAAAGTGATTGAAGGTTTGTGCGTCCGTTCAAAAGAAGTGGAATTGATAAAGAGTTTCACCAGTCAGGATGAAGCTTTGAAATTTCTAAAAGAATTTCCTGTTGATCTGCTCTTCCTCGATATTCAGATGCCAAATAAAAATGGCATGAGCTTTTACAAAGAATTAGAAGTTAAACCACCTGTGATCTTTACCACTGCTTTTTCGCAATACGCTGTAGAAGGATTTGATGTAGAAGCTGTGGATTATTTATTGAAGCCCATTTCCTTTGATCGCTTTTCGAAAAGCATTCATAAAATAAAGCGATCGCTTACTACGACAAAAAGTGAAAATGATTT
>DAORJH010000496.1:0-2015 GCA_035438925.1 Bacteroidia bacterium
TGCGATCCTTTTTGAATTCTCTACACGGAAGATGGTGTCGATGATGTGACTATACAGCGACATATAATCATACGCTTTATCATACACCTTTTGGGAAGCAAACATTTGCGCCAGCGATTCGTATGCATTCTTCTCAATTAATGGCATTTTATTTATCTGCGCGATCTGAACTGCTTCCTTTAAACACTTCTCTGCTCTCACCGGATCTTTTGTATGCCTGTACAATTGCCCGAGATTTGCAAGGATACTGGTTCTTACATAGGGATCCTTACTCTTGCTGTAATAAGCCCATGCCAGTTCATAATATTTCCTTGCCTGAACGTAATCTTTCAGCTGAAAATTCAACTCGCCGAGATTGTTATAAGTGCTGTACAAGCCCTCTTCATCGTCAATGTTCTTCCTGATCTCCATTGCCTGTGTATAGGCTTTGAAAGCTTTATCAAACTGTTCTTTCTGAACATATACATTTCCCAAATTGTTATAACAGGCTGCAGTGATGTAATCTTCTTTTATTGCTTTGGAAAGTGCCATGGCCTTAAGATTGTACTCGATGGCATTATCATAATTCCGAATGTTCTCATAGGTATTGGCAAGATTGGCCAGTACCCTTGCTTCTCCAATTGTATCCTGAATTTCGTGCTTTAATTTCAGTGCCTCCAGGTTATTCTCAATAGCTGATGTGTAATTACCCATGTTCAGATAGAGTCCTGCAATATTGATATACGAACTGGCAATTCCCTTTTTTGTTCCAACTGTAGTTCCGTCGGACTTGGTTTTTTTTCTCGTTTGAAGTGTCTTAATGTTGTATAACAATGCATTCTTGTAATCTCCCATGAAATAATAGGTGCCGGCCATAAGGTTACTTGCCGAAGCAATGGACTCGTCTTTCTTACTTCGAACTGCAAGAAATAAATTGTTCTTAGCAAAACGAATGGCTTTTTTCAGATCCTCCTTCCAGTTGATCTGAATAAGCTCAGACAGAACCGACATTTTAACCGTGTCATGAACATTTTTGCTTAGAACTTGCTCGAGACTATCGACGCTTTGTCCTTTTAACAAAAATGTAAATGGCAAAAGAATGAAAACAAAAAGTAAATGCTTTGGCAACGCGAACGAATGCATAATGCCTTAAATTAGGAATAAGATCGCGATCCAGATGACTAAAATCTTCAAAAAAAATTGACAATTAGACGAATGCCTAAAAGAAAGCCCTGATTTGAGCGCCACCTATATGGACAATGTTCACTCCGGGTGTTTTCCTGCCATTGTAATTTATACTCATTTGTATATAGGAACTCAAATTTCTTTGGTAAACCAGTTCCCAAGTGTAGTTTTCTCCTTTATTCAATGAATTCAGCATTTCATAAGCCACGGGAGAAGCGGCATCATCATTATAAGCGATCTGAATGTAATCGGCTCTTGCAGTCAGACTCCCTTTCTCCGTCTGATTGTATTTGATCTCAATCGCATAATTGTTCATGATCGCTTTTTGCGTGCCTCCGATCAATATATTCTGTTTATCTGTGTATTTATAGATACCACTTATTCTGAAGGTAGTGTTCGGCTGATACAGCAATTTTGTTTCGGTTTCATACAATTCAATCAAATAATTCCTGTTACTGAAATACTGAGAACGATTCCCCTTTTTAGAATAAGTATTGGCGGTATTGATGGCCCATGAGCGTAAAAAATTCACACGACCCCTAACTTCATGGGAATAGAGATCTCTGTCTTCAACACCATTCAACAATAACTGACGCGACTTATTATCCGTGAATGTATAGTCGGCACCAAATATGGCTGAACTCTGATTCAGAAAAACACTTTGTCTCAAATTTCTGGTATTTGCTATCAGTACAGAATCATTCGGATGAATAAAAGGATTGTAATTATTCAGGTCTTTATTATCTGCTGTTTTATTATCCAGTCGAACGGCAGACTGTAATACCCAGAGACGGGCAAACTTCGCTGCTAAGGTCTTAGGATTCTTTATCAGAACAGAGGGACGTATATTG
>DAORJH010000497.1:0-1998 GCA_035438925.1 Bacteroidia bacterium
AAGAAGAACATTGAAGCTGCTTCGCTGGCAATTAAAAATCTGAAATTAAAAAAGCCCTCTTTTCAGAGGGCTTTGAATTAATCTTCCATATCTAGTTCCAGTTCATCCGGAGCTTTTTTGCCTTTTTCCTTCATTCTTGCAATTTTCTTTTCGCGATGCTCTTTTTTCATGGCTTCAAACTTTGTTTTCTGTTCAGCAGTTAAGAACCCATTCACCGTATCATCAAACTTTTTATTGTTCTCTTTCACCGAAGCATGGATCTGTTTTCTTTCCTCAGGAGTAGTTGACCCTTTCAACTTTGTACGGTGAGGTTCATTCGCCTGAATTCGAGTCAAGGCCGCGGCTTCCCATTTCGCCTTTTGATCTGCAGTCAATGCCAATTTTTTTTCCGCGTGATTTGCTCCGTTCTTGGCTTTTTCCTCGGGACTTGCGTTCTTCATTTTTTGTTTGTCTTTTACAACAGTAGTGTTTTCCTGTGCTGATACTGCAGCGCCGGTCATGACCAGCAATGCTAAAGTAATAAGTGCTTTTTTCATATGAGATTGTTTTTTGTAAAGGTAGGATGAATTAAAAGAGCAAAGGTTTAATCCTTAACAATTTTTTTGATTATAAGCTCTTCATTATAATTCAATCTGATAAAATAAATTCCAGGAGCTTGATCATCGAGAGAAAGTTCAATTGTCGTTGAATTACTCTTTTCTGTGCTTAATACTTTCTGTCCCATGGAATTAAAGATCTCGGAATGAATAGATAGATTATCAGGATTATTTATTTTGATCTTCCCGCTTGTTGGATTAGGGAACAAAGTGATGTTATCCTGCAGAATGATCTTCTCGGTGATGCCTGATGGTGGTGGAGGTGTATTGAGTTTTCTGATCAAAAGATCATCAAAATAGAATCCATCCTTGTTTATTCCATTATCACTTTGAAACTGGAAACGAAGGCGTATACTCTGACCGATGTAAGCGCTTATGTCAAAATCTTCCATCACCCAATCATTCTGAAAACCATCGTAAACCGGATTTGTTCCTCCGAACGAAACGGGCGCTGTTTCATATTTGCCACACAAAGGTGACCAGCTCGAACCGTTATTAGTACTGATAAAGATTTGCGCATCATCGCCTGCTTTTTCCATCTCAAATCGTGTGTAGAACTGCATATGGGCATAAACAGCATTTGTAATGGCAATATTGCTAGCTGTTGTGATCGTTTTGAATTGGTTGCTTGTATAAAGTCCGGCAGGACTTTCTGTTATGCTAGATGGAGGAGAAACAAACTTTGTTGTGCTTAATCCCCATGTTCCACTAGTTGTATAGTTGGTAGAAGTACTGTTTCCGGGATCGTACAGTAATGTGACCGGGGTACCATAAATTTTACTGATGGTATCATAAGAAACATAATTTCCGTTATCGACGCCTATTCGGTATTTCACAACTTGTCCTGGAGTCAATCCAAAATTCATCGTAAAGGAAATGGAATCCAACATATTTTGATTTTGAGTTAAGGCCGAAAAAGTTTTAGGAGCCCCTACACTGCTGATGTTACCGGCAATTGGTAGAATGCTCACGGTAAATCCGGATGGTGTTAATCCCAAACGTTGAATATTGAATTTCAGAAATCCTGAATTGCCCAGGAATTTATCTTGTTTATCCAGAACACGCGCATATTTACCTGCTACTTTAGCAAGATTATAATTTTGTGTGAATGTTGTTTTGCATATGTCTAAGATTCTTGAAGATGCAGGCCAGAAACCATCAGAAGCGGAACCTGCCTCAGGGGTCATGGCCATTATTTTCCCTTTGGTTCCTTGTTCTCCGTACATCCAGTCATCACTCGAACCGTTGGTAGTATAGTTCACAGTTTGATCTGCAGTTCCATATAAGAAACGGCTATTCTCTGTTAGAAGTACGCCCCAGTTAACAAATGTTGCACTGTCAGGCGTATAGATGCTTGGCAACCATCCCCATGGATAGATCAACAGATTTCCGTATGTATGAG
>DAORJH010000498.1:0-1995 GCA_035438925.1 Bacteroidia bacterium
CTTTGATCACTACAGAAAGATCGGTGTAAACAACTTTTACCCGGATAAAGGCGCCCATGGTAGCTTGTATTACTTTTGAGTTATAAAGATCACAACTGCCGTGAGAACAGAACACCACAGCAACACCGAACCAATCAGCCAAACGGATCAAAGTACCGAAATTACCAGGATCCTTGATCTCATCCAGAAATATGGAGATAGAAGTATCATTAGGCCCCACTCTCTCCTTCACATCAAGATATCTGCATACGGCCAATACTTTATTTGCAGTTTTCAATGTGCTGATGCGTGAAAGTTCATCCTCTTTGACTTCAGAAAAAAGCACGCCACTCTTCCTGATAAGTGCACCTTCCTTCTCAAGGAATTCAGAAGTTGCAAAGATCTCTTCGATGCCTGATGGCAATTGCTCCAATAACTCCTTCACGGTCTTCTCTCCTTCAGCAATGAACAACTGCTCTTCTTTGCGGGATCTTGCATTGTGCAGACCTTGAATTTGTTTGATTCTGGACTTACTTATCATAATAATTTAGGCTAAATTAGTACAATTTATCAAGCACTTTTTGAATTTCATTCAAAAAATAGACAGAGGATCATTCATCATAAAGGCCATTACTTTCTGTGCCTCTATCTTACTTATAAATTCCTGCAATGTCACAAAAAAATTACAGCCCGGACATTACCTGGTTGATAAGGTGGAAGTGGAGAATTCAAGAGATGCTAAAATCGATAAAGATGTTTTTTTTACCTTCATACGCCAAAAACCAAACAGGAAATTATTCAGAAGCATTCATTTTTATGTCTGGTGGTACAATCAATTCGATCAGGAAAAGATCAGTCACAAAAGAGCATCAAGAAATGAAAAATACGATATCAAAAACGCGAAGAAGATCAAAAAATATGAATTACTGAATGAAGAGCGGGAAAAGAAAGGTAAAAATCCCAAAACACCTAAATTAAAAGACAAGGATAGTCCTATCTTCCGGGAAAGTCTGCGTGACATTGGAGAAGAACCTGTCATACTGGATTCCTCACTCACCTCTCAAACCGTACAGCAACTCAATAAATACCTTTTCAGTAAAGGATTTTTTAACTGTAAAGTAAAAGACACAGTTCAGCTTGACAGAAAAGGAAAAAAAGCAACCGTGATCTATAAATTGATGCCGGGCATGCCTTACATCATCAGTAAGATCACCTATCAAATGGAGGATGAAAAGCTCGGCGCGCTTTTATTAAAAGATACCATTGGCTCTTTATTGAAAAGAGGCGACAATTATGACACCGAAAAACTAGTTCAGGAAAGGCAGCGCATTACTTCTTTGGCTCTGAACAGTGGTTACTATTATTTCGAAAATGCCTATCTGAATTTTGACATCGATTCTGCAAATGCAAATCACTCCGTTTCTATCAATGTCAGACTCAAAAAATTCTCCAGAGCATTCAGCTCTTCAAATGATTCTTTGGTTCTTGTTAATCACACACGCTATAAGATCAATCATGTTTATTTTATTCCTGAAGCTGTATTGGGAGACTTGAGAGAGATAAATTTCAAAGACACATTACGTGTAAAGAACAGCGATCTGATCTTTCTGCTGAACAAACCGATGCAATACAGACCTAGTGTTTTCGCATCCAATGTAGATATACATTCCGGACACATCTTCAGAAAAGACACAGCGGAGATCACCTACAAAGCCTTACTAGGCCTAGGAATATTCAAGAATGTTTCCGTTCAGTTTTTTCCAAGCAAAGATTTCAATAATCGCCTGGATTGTTATATCGTTTGCAATCCCCTGATCAAACAATCCATCACAGCAGAAACAGAAGGGATCAATACATCCGGAAATCTTGGCGTAGACGGAAGTCTGATCTATCAAAACCGTAATTTCTTTAAAGGAGGTGAACTTGTCGAATTAAAACTACAAGGTGCTTTCATTGCACAGCAACAGTTCAGTTCCGACAAGACAACTGATCTCACTTCGATTCATAAAACATTCA
>DAORJH010000499.1:0-1984 GCA_035438925.1 Bacteroidia bacterium
GATATAAATCATAATTAAATATTATGGTATTCAAGCAATTCACCCTCTTTCACTTCGCTGCTATCTTCGGGAATCACGATCAGGCAGTTTGCATATGCAAATGAGGTGAGTTTGTAGGATTCCTGATCGGGCAGAATGCTTAATCCTTTCTCACTTAACCTACCTTTCAAAAAATGGGTCAATCCGGGTTTTTTGGTGTATGGTGTGATGAGTTGAGTTTTCTTTATTTCACTCAGGGCCTCTTGTTCACCACAAATCGATCTGATGAATGGGATCACGTATTCATGAAAACAGGTAAGTGAGGCAGCGGGATTTCCGGGTAGTCCAAACACGAATGAATTTCCTTTTTTGCCGAAATAAAGAGGCTTACCCGGCTTCTGTTTAACTTTATGAAAAATGGTCTTTACTTTCAGTGATAAAAGACTTTCTTTCACAAGATCATATTTTCCGACGGAAATACCCCCACTTACAAAGATCAGTTCCGAATTTTTAAGACACGCATGGATCGCTGTTCGAATACTTTCTTTTTTATCTTTTGTATACAGTATCTTATTCACCGGAATCTTGTATTCTTTGAGGAGTGCATGTAACATAAGAGAATTGCTTTCATAAATTTTATCTCCATTCAATGGCTGGCCCGGTTTTATGAGTTCATTGCCACTAACTATAATGCTTGCCTTTGGGAATGAGTAGACCGGTAATTTTGCATAGCCTGCACTTGCTGCGATCGCAATTCGTGGTGAATTTATTTTTTCATTCTTATGAAGGATCACTTCTCCTTTTTTAAATTGGGAGCCTTTTAAGCGGATGTTATCCATTTTTTTTACTGTGTTCCGGTCAAAGACCAGGATTCCATCTTCTGTCAATTGAATATTTTCCTGTGGTATCACAATGTCTGCATTGGCAGGGATCTTTGCTCCTGTGAAGATCCTAACAGCAGTACCCTTTTCAATCTTTTTGATTTTAGAGACACCCGCACTGTTCTCATTCTTGGGATCGAATTTAATAACTCCGCCACTTGTGATATCCTCGTATATCAAGGCATAGCCATCCATGGCTGATTGATCAAAAGGAGGAGAGTTGTGTTGTGCTTTGAGGTCCTTTGAAAGCAGAAATCCAACGGAATTCTGTAGAGGAATTTGAATTAGCTTTTTCTTAAAGAGAGGAGCTTGTCCTAACACCGCGGCAAGTGCTTCTTGAGTTGAAATCATATGGCTAAATTAATGCTTATCAGTATGATATCATAAAAACAGCCGAAAATTATTTGTCCGGTTGATATATGATTTAAATCATGGATAAAACTGACTTCAGTTACGCATTTAAATTAGCAAGCTTCTTACTTTTGACTCAGATCTTTTATGAAAGTCAATTCAATCAATAGCCCATCTTGTTCAAATTGCCCCAGTTGTTCATACGGAATATTTTCTGTGTTTCATGGCGAAGAATTAGAAAGACTCAGCAACAAAAAGAGTTTTATGTTGTTTAAAAAAGGGCAGTATATTTTCAAGGAGAAGTCAGAACCAAAAGGTCTATTCTGCATCCATGACGGTAACGTGAAGATCACTAAAGTCAGCGAAGACGGTAAAGAACAGATCGTTCGTTTGGCCAAATCCGGAAATTTCATCGGGTACCGTGCACTTTTGTGTAATGATATCTATCAGGCTTCGGCCATCGCGCTGGAAGATACACATGTTTGTTTTTACAATAAGGAGATTTATTTTGATCTCTTGTACTCAAAGCCAGAGATAGCAGCTCAAACCATAAAAGTACTAACACGTGACCTTCGTTTTGCGGAGAATATGATGTTGAATATGGCGCAAAAACACGTAAAAGGCCGTATAGCAGAGATCCTTCTTATGCTGGAAGAATTTTATGGAGTTTATGAGAAGGACGGCACGATCAACGCTACATTTAAAAGGGAAGACATAGGTCATTTGGTAGGAACAACAACTGAAACATCCATTCGCGTGATCTCAGATTTTGT
>DAORJH010000500.1:0-1957 GCA_035438925.1 Bacteroidia bacterium
GGGAAAAAACAGAAAAAGATTAGTGTAAGATCGGTCAGTCACAACCTTAAATACAATTACTATGAAAAAGCATAGTTTAAAGGTGGTGCTGAAAATAAGCAGACTTTCAATACCATCTAAAATAAACAGATCGAGATTGATCACTGATGCAATACTCAGTAACGCAGCAGTGTTTCCTTCTCCAAACCCAACAATAGCTTCAATCCAGACGGCTATTGACGAATTGGAATTAACCTGGAATGATGCAGCCGACGGTGGCAGAACAAAAACCGCTATTATGCACGATAAGGAAGATGTGCTTTTAAAGCTCATGTACGATCTTGCACATTATGTAGAAGCGATTGCCAACGGTGATGAGAGCATTGCCCACCTTGCAGGTATGGCAACAAAAAAGAGGCCGGTGTTTCATACACCTGACTTTGAAGTGATGCATACAGATGATCGTGGTGCTGTTCGCTTGCGGGTAAAACCTCATTCTAAGAGTGCGTACAGGTGGGAATATTGTAAAGATCCTATTGGTGCAAATCAATGGATCGTGGCAAAAACCACAGTGCAGTCCACCACTAACTGGGGCGATCTTGATGTGGGTTCTACCTATTGGTTCCGTGTCTTCTACGTGGGTTACTTTGGTGATGTTCTTGCCGCCGATCCTGTTAGTCTTGTGATTTGCTAAAAAGAAGAGCGTTCCCGTCTTTTCAGATCATCGAAAGCGGGAGCGTTTTTTTAAAACAATTAAAACAGGAAATCATGACAAGAGATCAGTCAATCGCAAAACTGTTGCAAAACGTAAGCAAGGCTTCGCTTGCATCGGTTATTGCCACCAAGAGTTCACAAAAACCATTCAACTTTACTTTGTTAATGGCGCATGTACTCATTTCATCAACGGTCACCGATCCTAAAAATAACTGGTTCACTGCTTTTGCAGTTCTTGTTATTAATCAAAGGGGATTATCCGGTGACATCATTCAGTTATCAAGAACTGCTGACGGAAAACCACACCTTAAACTCAAACAAAAAATGGAACTGCTCGATGCGATCAGTGCAGGTGCAAAGTTGACCAAAGCTGACGCAGGTTAAAAAGCAGATCTGTGATTGGTAAATGAAGGCCGTCGGGTTAATTTCCCAGCGGTTTTTTTATTTGATGATAGTGCTTATCCGCGCGTCAGCAAAATGCAAAACAATCAGTCTAAGAGTAGTTGCTTCACCAAAATAGAAGGATCGGCAGTTTCAATTGGATGTGCTGTATTGAAAAGTGTAAATCTGCTCGAATTTTTAATCAAAGTAGCAACACGATCGGTTTCTTCTACGCTGACCATTTTATCCTGGTCAGCCAGACCAATAGAAACTTTGTTTTGTATACTGCTCAGATCCTTATCTGACAATGGACTCTTCTCCCCCATCCTGATCATCATCTCAGCTGTTCTATTTAATAGTTGAATCCAGTTCTCTCCATGCATTTCCTTTAAACGAATTGCAAATTTCGGAACCTTCTGTTCTATTAAAACAGGATCCAGATTCTTAATTTCTTTCGCCGCCGTTTCTTTATCCCATTTGAATTTTGTTCCCAATGTTGTGATTCTGCCAATAAGACCCGGATTCTTCGCTGCTGTGTATAATGCAACGTAGCCACCCATGCTATAACCGAAAACATCAGGTGAGCTTAAATTGTTTAAACTAATAAATTGTTGCAACTCACGTGAGAATTGTTCGATCCCGAATTCTTCCTGAAAAGCTTCTTTCCCATGTCCGGAAAAACTAAATGTAAAGACCTGAAAATTCTCGGTGATCAATCTTTCAGCTAATGGATTCAATTGTACAGAAGCTCCTAAAGCGCCATGAAGTAAGATCACTTGTCTTTTCATATCTTAATTCCTATCACCAGCACATCATCCACTTGTTCGTGTCTTCCTCTCCAGGAATCAAAGGTATTCTTGATCTTCTTCTTTTGATCAACTGC
>DAORJH010000501.1:0-1938 GCA_035438925.1 Bacteroidia bacterium
AAATGAATTGGATGTTGTCCTCCCTTTGCATCCACGGACTTCCAAATTACTCGAGACAAATTTAAGTCCGGATAACTTAAAGGCCATCAGGTCAAATAAACGATTTCGTATAACGGAGCCTGCCAGTTTCTTAGAGATGATCGCATTGGAAAAAAACTGCAAACTTGTTATGACAGATAGCGGTGGTGTTCAAAAAGAAGCCTTCTACTTCGAAAAACCTTGCGTGATCTTAAGACCGGAAACAGAATGGGTAGAACTGGTCGAGTGTGGAACAGCCATTGTGTCTGACGCAGATGAAAAGAAGATCAAAGAGGCATTTAAAAAATTGACAGGGAGCAGTGCGCTGAAGTATCCAAAACTTTATGGTGACGGAAATGCTGCAAAATTCATTTGTGAAGAGATACTCAAGTGTTTTGTGAATTGAGTGCCAATTCGTCTTAGAATTCAATTAGCTTTCAGACTATCATTCACCTCTGGTTTTACTTTTGCAGGAGCAGATTCCGGATCCATGTTCAGATCGCCATCTTCACCATTCAGATCTCTAAGATAAGACGAGTAATCTCCTTTTAAATTTTTTGGCACGCGAATAAGGTAGACCTTATGATCCGGATTGGGTAATTGATCGCCCAGGATCCAGGGATTGAATAATTTGATCATGGCCTTGCTGCATTTCGCATGTGTGGCCAGAAATTGAAGGTCGGTAAGAGCTGTATCCACTTTGTAAATTTTATATGGAATAGGAGTGAGGTAACGTATTTTCTTTTTCTTGATACCGAAATGCGTTGGACTGGAAAAAAGTGTTTTGTAAGCAAGGATACGGTAAACAAAACTTCCGGTCTCATTATTTAGAAGCAATTGATAATAGCTTTCTGCATTTTGTTTCTTTAATGCTGCTTGAATGCCACCGATTCCTCTGTTATATGCTGCTGCGGCCAATGTCCAGTTTTTAAATACAGAATAAGCTTCTTTGATTAATTTGCATGCAGCCAAAGTTGATTTTTCTACATGGTAACGTTCATCCACGAACTCATTCACCTCTAATCCATACTTGCCGGCAGAAGAAGGAACGATCTGCCAGAAACCGGCTGCACCTGCAGGCGAAACAATATTGGAAAGATGACTTTCAATCATGGCCACGTATTTAAAATCTTCAGGAACCCCTTCTTTCTTAAGGATAGGTTCTATATATGGGAACCACTTTTGTGCTTTTGAAAATAATTTACCTGCATTCTTCTGCCAATAAGTGTCACTAAAGAACTCTTTTTCCAGATTATTTGCTATGGCATAATTATTCGCCGGAATTTTCTCGCCGCAGAATTCCAGATGGGAGGGAATATTGAGTCCCAGATAACTAAAGTTATTATTGCTATAAGAAAGATCGTTTTCTGTTGGCGACAAGATCCAAGTACGAAGAACCACGTACCCGATCGTAAAAAAAGTAAAAAAGATGCAAGTCAGTTTAAACAGACTAAGCCTTTCTAAAAAATGTTTTCGTTTTTTATACATTCTACTTTTTTCTGAGGACTGTATTCAGATAAAGTGTAAGGAAAACGAATAGGACAAAGGCAATGGATCCGTAGACGAGCAGTATGCTATAGGAAAAGATGAGATTATAAGCAAAGCTGATCGCAATGGAAGACAAAAGAAAATACAGAATGGCAATTCTTTTCTCTGTAACTCCCCTGAAAAACAAGTGATGCGTAGTATGATCTTTCCCTCCGACGAAAGGAGATTGTCCAATTCGCATTCGGTTGATAACGACTGTTGTTGTATCAGTAAGTGGAATGAGGAATACCAGTCCAACCAATAAAAAATTAATAATATGTTGATTATTGATCTCTGCCTGCACATCAATGTTCCAGCAATTATCAATTCCCATCGTTGCTAAAAAGAGTCCAAGAAACTGACTACCGGTATCGCCCATGAACATTTTAGAAG
>DAORJH010000502.1:0-1929 GCA_035438925.1 Bacteroidia bacterium
CTTGTGAGGTTGAAAAAAGTACTACTTCCGTTATTTAGTTGAATGAAGGCCAATCAGAATTTCAAATGTTTGATGTCTTCCTGTGCTTTTAAAAAATCCTCGTGTTTTCCGATATCTAACCAATAACAAAGTACAGGGTAGTTCACCACCGTCTTTCCTTTTGCGATCAGTAGTTCGATCAGATCTGTTGCATTGAATACTTTGTGTTCAGGTATATACTGAAGCATTTCCCTTTTAATGATATAGATCCCAGCATTCGAGTAATAGGTATAGGTTGGTTTTTCTTTTATTCCAACTACTTTAATTCCATTATTCTCAACAATTCCATAAGGAAGTGAGACTTGATAGGGAATACAGGCAACAGCCATATCAGCTGAATTGTCGGTGTAGAATCGGAACATGTCTTCAAAATCAATATTTGTGAGTAGATCTGAATTCATCACGAGCACATGTTCGTGGTTGAATTTTTTGATGATAGAAACAGATCCGATGGTACCGTAAGGTTCATTTTCTTCTACGTAATCTACTTTTATGTTCTTTCCACTTCCGTTTCCAAAATATTCTCGGATCTGATCTCCAAGATAGTTAATGGAGAGGTGTATGGTATCTACTCCAAATGAAATGAGACGGTCGATGTTGTACTCAAGTATGGGTTTACTTCCAACCTTTAAAAGTGGTTTTGGAGTTTTATCAGTAAGTGGTTTAAGTCTTTTTCCTTCTCCACCTGCCATCAGAACTGCATCGATGGGTAAATAAGTTGTGATCTTTGAAAGATCGAGTATCTTAATGATGCTGCCGTCTTCATCAATGAAAGGCACCAGATCTATTTCATTTTTTTTGAAAATGTTTATCTGCTCCAATGAATAATCTCCTTTTTTAAGGAATTTAAAATTCTTATTCATTGCTTTTTCTATACTGCTTTCTACCGGAAGGTTATTGATCAATGATCTTCTGATATCACCATCTGTAAGTGTTCCTATGAGCTTATTCTCTTTGTTAACAACAAACAAGGTCAAACTGTCCCTTGTGGGAAGGTTGTTCAATTTGATCAGCGCATCTTTAACTGTGCAGTTGGATTGGATGATATTCTCTTTCAGCATGGCAGTTCTGTTTTAAATTTCTATTAATTCATCTTCATCAAAATCTCTGTTAGCTACTTGTCCAATTACATTTTCCCATTTCATGGGATTGATGCCAGTACCGGGACGTTTAACAGTGATGTTTTTTTCGGAGAAGGTTTCACCTTTTTTTATTTTGATCTTAGCCACAATGCTCTTTCTTGCAACTGTCATGTTCTTTTTTTCAGAAGCTGATGCTGTTTTCGTTCCGGTTCCTATTGCTGATTCAATGTTCCGAATGGCAGAGACCATTTGCTTTAATTCAAGAGGATCTAAAGAGGCTTTGTGATCCGGTCCTGGCAGTGCTTTATCGAGCGTGAAATGTTTCTCAATGATCTCGGCTCCAAGAGCGACCGCTGCAACGGGTACCTCAATTCCCAAAGTGTGATCTGAATAACCAATGTTCACGCCCATTTCTTTTTTGATCGTGAGCATGGCAGATAGATTCACATCTTTCATGGGTGTAGGATACTCTGTATTGCAATGAAGAACGGTAATGTTTGAAAGTTCAATTCCGTTTTTGCAAAGAACACCGATAGCATCTTTTATTTCTGAAAGTTCAGACATTCCGGTAGACAAAATGATCCTCTTGAAACTCTGAGCCATTTTAACGAGATAGGGATAATTGGTGATCTCGCCGGATGGTACCTTCCCGATCTGTATTCCCAGTTCTTTCAATAGATCAATGCTATCCAGATCAAATGCAGTAGAAAGAAATTCTATCTTTTTCTTTTGACAATAGTCGATCAATTCAAGATGTTGCGTCTTACTTAGTTCAAGTTTGCTGATCATTTCGAGCTGACTTTCACTT
>DAORJH010000503.1:0-1899 GCA_035438925.1 Bacteroidia bacterium
TCTTTGTCCCACCAAACAGCCATGGCGCAAATGCGTGGTGGTTTCTCTTCCAAAATAAAGGTCCTGCGTGATCATTTGATCTCTTTCGCCAGTTTAATTGAACTGGAATTGGATTTTTCAGAGGAGGATGTTGAATTTGCCGATCGTCTGGATCTGGTCAATCTCATCAATACCATCAGTACTGTTCTAACGAATTTAATTGAGAGTTTTGAAGTTGGGAATGTGATCAAGAACGGAATTCCAGTTGCCATTGTTGGAAAACCCAATGCAGGAAAATCTACATTGCTAAATATTTTACTGGAAGAAGAGCGGGCCATTGTGAGTGAGATTCCGGGTACGACGCGCGATGTGATCGAGGACGAGATGACCATTGACGGGGTTTTGTTCCGTTTCATTGATACAGCAGGGATACGGACCACCAGCGATGTGATCGAACAAATAGGGGTGAACAAGGCTTTTGAAGCCATACGCAAATCTGCCATTGTCATTTATTTATTCGATTCCCATGAGATCAGCAGTGGAGATCTGAAGAATGAACTGGAAATGCTAAAGGAACATATCGGCAATTCACAGGGAGTGATCGTCGCGAATAAAATCGATACCGAGAATTTAAAAGAGCTGAAGGACGAATTCTGCGATCATCCCGATCTCATTTACATCTCCGCTAAGGAGCACAAGAACATTGAAGAGCTCAAACAAAGACTCATTGATCTCTTTGATGCCAGAACAGTGAATACAGGGGATACGGTGGTAACCAATGCAAGACATGCCCAGTCTTTGAAGAACGCAGCAGGAGCCCTGGAAAAAGTAAAAGAAGGCATGCAGAACAAGATCCCCGGCGATTTTTTGGCTTTAGACATCCGATATGCCTTGAATGAATTGGGCATGATCACTGGAGAAGTGAACAACGAAGACTTACTCGATTCCATCTTCACGAAATTTTGTATCGGCAAGTAAACAAGCCAGCCTTTCCGTTTTAGCTCCACCAATCGAATTTCAACTGTAAATTGTTGTTTATTATCTACAAATTTACTATATTTGTGGATATTAATCAACATTTTAATGAGATCAAAAAAACAAACTCTTTTTCCGAAGCATTTAAAGATACTTCAGGAACTTGGGGAAAATATTAAGCTGGCTCGCAAAAGAAGGAAGTTGACTACCATACAAGTGGCAGAGCGAGCAGGAATAGACAGAACAACGCTTTATTTGATCGAGAAAGGAACTCCACGTGTATCCATGGGCGCCTATTTTAATGTATTGCGTGTATTGGGTTTGCAGGATGATTTTTTAAAGTTGGCATCTGAAGATAAACAAGGAAGAGATCTGCAAGACCTAGAACTTTTAGGAGGTTAATAACATGGCAACAGGTAAAATAGATATTTTGGTTTATGCAGATTGGCTGGAAACAAGCGAGTCAAAACTGATAGGAATCTTGTCTGCACATCAAGGCAAGGCTATAAGGACATTTAGTTTCAGCTATGATGAAAAATGGATGAAAACAGAAAAGCCATTTTTATTTGATCCGGATATCAGTTGGAATAAAGGACATCAGTTTCCAAAAGGGAAATCCAATTTTGGAATATTCAATGATGCCATGCCGGATACATGGGGTAGAACACTCATGAAAAGACGAGAAGCTCAATTAGCAAGGGAAGAAAAGAGAATTGCTAAAAACTTACATGATCTGGATTTTTTATTGGGAGTGGATGATAATAGCAGAATGGGAGGATTGCGGTTTAAATTACAGGAAAACGGTCCCTTCTTGAACAATGATAGAATTCAGCCAACTCCCCCATGGTCCACCGTAAGAGAGCTGCAACACGGTATTTCGCTGATTGAATCGGAGAAGGATAATAAGGAGGTTCGTAAATGGTTGAATATTTTATTGGCCCCGGG
>DAORJH010000504.1:0-1890 GCA_035438925.1 Bacteroidia bacterium
AATTCAACGAATCCAAGGTGATCTTGGTAATGTTGTTCAGCTCTGTTTTTCCAGCTCCACTCTGACTCATCACTCTTAATCCACACAAAGTATTGTATAAGAACTGTGCATAGGCACGAGGTGCTTTGGAAAGCGTGAGTTCCTTTTTCTCCACTGCATCTGTCAACCAGCCGGTCAATAGATCCTGCACCTCATCTTTGTTATTACAAACTACCTGATTGGTCTTGAAGCATTGCTTACTCATCTCAGCGGCTGCATTTACCATCAAACAACCATTGTCATTCGGATTGGCGATCAAATGATTCACCACTTCCTTAAAAAGTGTCTCAAGCTTCTGCATTCCTGTTAATGGTTTTTCATTCAAGGCATTTAAATGTGTATCGCCAACCTGCTTGTAAAAATCAAGTGATTGCAAATACAAATTGTGTTTATCCTGAAATGAATCATACAGACTGCTTCTGCTGAGTCCTGTGGCGGTCAAAACATCATCAATGGATGTTCCGTTGTATCCTTTTTGTCTGAAGATATGTGCTGCTGCTTCGAGCACTTTATCTTTATTGAAAGCTTTCGTTTTTGGCATGTTTGGAATGTTTAGTACAGTAAAAGTATTGCGTCGGAACGCTTATTCCAAATAAAATATGTTAAAAATCACTTGTTCTTCATTCTCAGGCGAATCTGTGTCAAAACCTTCTTGGTATAGAGGGGGAAATCGCCTTGCATGACCCAGGCATAATAGGAAGCTTCCTTCGCAAAAACCTCTTCTACGGGAACATCTTTGTACTTACCGAAGGCAAAACACTCCTGCCCTTTTTCATTGAATATAATTCTCCCGGCCAGATCCACATTCTTGGTCTTGGCACTCAAGTCGCTTAACACAGCGATGTCATTTTTTACCGGGATAGAGATCTTTCCTTTATCATCTTCTACTTCTTTGTCCTGATACCTTGCAATCTGTGCTTTAAAGATCTCGTAGGTGGCTTTTACATCTGCTTCGGCCGTATGTGCATTCACAATTTTTTCATTGCAATAGAATTTATAGGCAGCAGCCAGATTGCGTGGCTCCATGGTATGAAAGATGTTCTGTACATCCACTAATTTTCTTCCTTTAAGATCAAAGTCGGCCCCTACTCTCAAAAACTCTTCTGCCAATAAAGGCATATCGTATTTATTAGAATTGAATCCCGCGAAATCTGCATTGCCAATGAATTTCAATAGTTCAGAAGCTACTTCTTTAAAAGTGGGACAATCCTTTATGTCCTTATCATAAATACCATGTATTTGCGATACTTTATCCGGTATAGGCATTTCCGGATTCACCTTCACCGTTTTTATTTCTGTACTGTTGTCTACATTCACTTTTAAAAGTGAGATCTCCACAATACGATCGAGACCAATGGTCAGTCCGGTTGCTTCAATATCAATGAATACAAGAGATTTTTTTAAATTCAGATTCATTTCAATTGGAATAAATACTAAGTGATTTCATTGCGGATTCGTTGCTGATCGCAACTCCGGTCAATTGATTGATCTTGTTGATCACTTCTTCCAGCAGGGAATCCGGACAAGAAGCACCACTGCTGATCACGATCTTCAGTTTCTCTTTATTAGGTAAAAAATCTTTTGTCGACCGCATTGTCTTCGTATGATAATCGAAATGCTTGATCTCATTTGCATTCACGATCTCTTTTGCAGAGGAAATAAAATAAGTAGGGAATTTTGTTTCACACAATTCCACCAAATGAGAAGTGTTGCTGCTATTGTAACCTCCTACAACAATGGCCAGGTCGGCTTCTGTATTCAATAATCCGAGTGTGGCCGATTGATTTTCGTTGGTTGCGTAGCACAAGGTATCACGTGTATCAGCGAAATGCTGTTTGCTATTCTCTGCTC
>DAORJH010000505.1:0-1886 GCA_035438925.1 Bacteroidia bacterium
AGAAAGAATTTAGCAGGTGGACAAAAAGGACTTTCCGTTGCTTTTGATCTTGCCACCCACCGAGGTTATGACAGCGATCACGAACGTGTAGAAGGAGATGTTGGAAAAGCAGGAGTTGCCATTGACAGTATTCTGGATATGAAGATCCTCTTCGATCAGATTCCTCTCGATCAAATGAGTGTTTCTATGACCATGAATGGAGCAGTTCTTCCTATTCTGGCATTTTATATTGTTGCTGCAGAAGAACAAGGCGTGAGTATGGATAAATTAAGTGGAACCATTCAGAATGATATCCTGAAAGAATTCATGGTACGCAATACCTATATCTATCCACCTAAACATTCTATGAAGATCATAGCGGACATCTTCGAATTCACTTCGCAAAAGATGCCGAAATTCAATTCCATTTCAATTAGTGGTTATCACATGCAGGAAGCGGGTGCAACGGCTGATATTGAGCTTGCGTACACGCTAGCCGATGGATTGGAATACATTCGAACAGGAATAAAAGCCGGACTCGATATTGATTCCTTTGCCCCTCGCCTATCTTTCTTCTGGGCAATTGGCATGAATCATTTCATGGAGATAGCAAAAATGCGGGCAGCACGTATGCTCTGGGCAAAGATCGTGAAACAATTCAATCCGAAATCTGCCAAGTCCATGGCTTTAAGAACGCATTGCCAAACCAGTGGATGGAGTTTAACAGAACAAGATCCTTTTAATAATGTGGCAAGAACTTGTGTTGAAGCAATGGCTGCTGCAATGGGACACACACAAAGTCTGCATACGAATGCATTGGATGAGGCGATCGCATTGCCAACTGATTTCAGCGCACGTATAGCAAGAAATACACAGATCTTTTTGCAACAGGAAACTGGTATATGCAATGTAGTGGATCCATGGGGAGGTTCCTATTATGTCGAAAAATTGACACACGATATTGCTTACAAAGCTTGGGCCTTGATCGAAGAAGTTGAAAAATTGGGTGGAATGGCAGCTGCCATCGAAACAGGAATACCAAAATTGAGAATTGAAGAAGCTGCAGCAAGAAAACAAGCAAGAATTGATAGTGGTAAAGATATTATTGTCGGCGTGAATGCTTTTCAGACATCAGAGAAAACAACAATTGACATACTTGATGTTGACAATGCGAAAGTGAGAAAGAGTCAATTGGAAAGACTGGCCAAACTAAAAGCTGAGCGAGATAATACAAAAGTAAAAGCAGCACTTGATGCACTGACGGAAGCTGCAAAGACAGGAAAAGGAAACCTGTTGGAATTATCGGTGAATGCGGCTAAGGTAAGGGCAAGTTTGGGAGAAATTTCCATGGCCTTAGAAATTGTTTACGGCAGATACAAAGCAAACATACGATCCGTTTCCGGAGTTTACAGTAAAGAAATGAAAACAGATAAGTATTTTTCTAAAGCACTTCAGCTCGCAGATAAATTTGCTGAACTGGATGGCAGAAGACCAAGGATCATGGTGGCGAAAATGGGTCAGGATGGACATGACCGAGGCGCTAAGATCATCGCAACCGGTTTCGCCGATATGGGATTTGATGTTGATATTGGTCCTCTTTTTCAAACACCTGCAGAAGCAGCCAGACAAGCTATGGAGAATGATGTGCATATTTTAGGAGTTTCAAGCCTTGCAGCGGGACACAAAACGCTTGTTCCACAAGTTATATCTGAATTAAAGAAATTGGGAAGAGAAGACATCATGGTTGTTGCCGGAGGCGTTATTCCTGAACAAGACTACGATTTTCTCTTTAAGAATGGAGTGAGTTTTATTTTTGGTCCCGGTACTGTTCTTTCCCAAAGTGCTATTTCAATTTTAGAGAACCTGATCAAAAAAATAAAATAGAAATTTTGAAAAAGAATCTGATA
>DAORJH010000506.1:0-1875 GCA_035438925.1 Bacteroidia bacterium
ATGGCTTTCCCAATGAGCATTTTATGAACAAAAAAATATATTATAATAACGATGTGATCCTTTTTGGCGAAATGAATGGTCAAGCTTCGCACAATCAAGAGATTATAATGCTCCAGGATAGAAGTGAAAAAGGACTGACAAAATTTATAAAGCAAATATTAAGTGAAGAGAAAGGTAAAAGTAAGAGGATCTATCAGGCGAATGAAGAGGACTTCGATCTCGTGTTTGAATACCTCACCAAAAATTACAAATACATTGTTGCCGGTGGAGGATTGATCAAAAAAGGAGATGCCTATTTATTTATTAAGCGTTTAGGCAAATGGGATCTTCCGAAAGGGAAACTGGATAAAGGAGAAAAGATAGAAGCTTGTGCGATAAGAGAATGCGAGGAAGAATGTGCAGTAAGTGGATTGAAGATCCTTCGACCATTACCTTCCACTTTTCATCTCTATCCCTTCAAGGAAAGTTACGCCTTGAAACAAAGTTACTGGTTCGAAATGGAAACCGAGTTCAACGGAGAGTTAAAACCTCAAACAGAAGAAAATATTGAGGAAGTGAAGTGGTTCAGTCCAACAGAAGTAAAAGAAATTGTTTTAAGCAATACCTATTTAACGATCGCTGACCTGGTCAACTTCTATTTCAATTTCATTTAAACTGTTCTTTTGATCAGCTCAATGTAATTTACCTTCATCTTCTCATTAAAACTGTTATTATGAAAGATAGTAACAAGCTCTCCTCCATACTGTTTTACTTGTTCTATGAAATGTGAGGTATTCTCTTCAAAGCTCTTCTTATTAAGGGAAGATTCGTACTCGATCGTGTTCTCAGTGAAAGTAAAAGGATGTAAAGTCAAAGAACTTACTGTTTCCTCTATTAGATTATACCATTTATAAGGATGACAATAAGAAGCCCTGAAGCCATTCTTATTTGTATATCCCATGGTGTAATCATCCGTAATACCTGCTTGTAAAAGTGAATTATAGGTATATGGAAATTTTAGAATAGAAAAATGCTGGCGACTGCTTCTCACCTGTTTATGCGTTATGGAACTAAGACGGCTGATTTCGATCAGCAATTGCTGCATGCGATTCCCGGAACCGAAGGATGGATGTATGCCGATCTGTGAATAATCTGCAATGTGCTTGATCAAAGACTGAAAATGGCGATTAGAGGCAGGAATATTCTTGTCGTTCACACCGTAATCTCCCAAAAGAAAAAAGTAAATGCTTTCTGTATGATTCTCTTTATTCACTTTTATTAAAAAATCATAGCAATCGAATGGGTCTACCTTTCTGTTCAATAGAATTGATGTTCTTGCCTTGATCCCGGAAAAATTTCCATGGATAAGATCCGATACATAACCTGCAAGAATTCTAACGGCACCTTTGTCACGATACAGAAAGGCATTATCTACATCTATGGTCGATCTGAAATTATAGGTTCGGGTATTGAATTCAAGTTCAGGGTACTTTTTCTGCAACAAGTCCTTTAGGGCAAATTGCCATAGATTCACGAGTGGTGTCTCAAGAAAATCATGTTGATAGGCAATGGATGACTTATAATGAAATCGATTGAATTTATCTGTTTTATGGGGTAAATATTCTTCATACCGACTCAGCAACCAAAATGAAGCCCCAAACAGATCGAAAGGAATTTCCTTTCCACCGGTCCTGAAAAAGATCTTCTTGAATGTTGCATGCTGATGTACTTCTATATCATGATCCTTAATGCCGTACTCAAACAGTATTGAATGAGGGGTCATCTGCAAACAATCTTCCATTTTCTCATGGGAATAATTCAGTTTTGGTCCTTGAAAAGCATTAAAGACACTCAGATCATGCGTGAGATCAGCTTTTATTTCAAAAGCAGATGAGA
>DAORJH010000507.1:0-1867 GCA_035438925.1 Bacteroidia bacterium
CAAAAATCTAAAATCCACATCACATATTCCTCCTGTACTGTCCACCTACTTCAAACAATGCTGAAGTGATCTGACCCAGGGAACAATATTTCACCGCTTCCATCAATCCCTCAAATAAATTCTTATTCTGAATGGCAAGCTGCTGAAGATTCTTCAAAGCCTCTGCTCCTTTTTCTTTGTTACCTGCCCATAAATTATTTCTCGTTGCAATTTGAGCTTCTTTCTCTTCTGTTGTTGAACGAATGACTTCACGTGGTAAAACAGTCGGACTTCCCTTTGAACTCAAAAATGTATTCACTCCGATCAAAGGATACTCACCATTATGTTTCAATGTTTCATAATACAAACTTTCTTCCTGTATTTTGCTTCGCTGATACATGGTTTCCATTGCACCTAATACACCACCTCTTTCTGTGATCTTATCAAATTCGGTGAGCACCGCTTCTTCTACCAGATCGGTCAATTCTTCAATGATAAATGCTCCTTGCAATGGATTCTCATTCTTGGCAAGTCCTAACTCACGATTGATGATCAATTGAATGGCCATTGCTCTTCTTACACTTTCTTCTGTTGGTGTGGTGATCGCTTCATCATAGGCATTCGTATGAAGTGAATTGCAATTATCGTAGATCGCATAGAGTGCCTGCAAAGTTGTCCGGATGTCATTGAAATCAATTTCCTGTGCATGCAAGGATCTTCCTGAAGTCTGAATATGGTATTTCAACATCTGACTTCTTTCATTGGCATTGTATTTGTTCTTCATCGCTTTTGCCCAAATACGTCTTGCTACTCTTCCGATCACACTGTATTCCGGATCGATCCCATTGCTGAAGAAGAAAGAAAGATTCGGAGCAAAATCATTGATGTTCATTCCCCTGCTCAAATAATACTCCACAAAAGTAAATCCATTCGATAAAGTGAATGCCAATTGCGAAATAGGATTTGCACCTGCCTCCGCAATATGATAACCACTGATAGAAACGGAATAGAAATTTCGAACATTCTTATCAATGAAGTATTGCTGCACATCGCCCATTACACGCAAACTGAATTCCGTAGAGAAGATACAGGTGTTTTGTGCCTGATCTTCTTTCAGAATATCAGCCTGAACGGTTCCACGCACTTGAGCCAGTGTATTTGTTTTTATTTTCTCGTACACATCTTTCGGAAGAACCATGTCGCCGGTTACACCCAACAACATCAAACCAAGCCCATTGTTTCCTTCCGGTAATTTGTCGGCGTTGTATTTTGGCCTTTTCGTTCCTTTTGCTTTGAAGATATCCTCGATCTTTTTATCGATCTCCTTCTCCAGTTTATTTTCCTTGATGTACAATTCACATTGCTGATCGATGGCCGCATTCATGAAAAAGGCAGCGATGGTTGCAGCCGGTCCATTGATCGTCATGGATACTGATGTCTTCGGATCAGCTAAATTGAATCCACTGTACAATTTTTTAGCATCATCCAGGCAACAAACACTCACGCCGGAGTTTCCGATCTTTCCGTAAATATCCGGACGATGATCAGGATCGTTTCCGTATAATGTCACTGAATCAAAGGCAGTACTCAAACGATGCGCCGGCATTCCTAAACTTACATAGTGAAAACGTTTGTTTGTTCTTTCAGGTCCACCTTCGCCTGCAAACATCCTTGTTGGATCTTCACCTTCTCGCTTAAATGGATAAATTCCGGAAGTGTAAGGAAATTCACCCGGAAAATTCTCTCTCAAACTCCATTTCAAAATATCGTTCCATCCTTTGTATGCAGGCACTGCCACTTTTGGAACCTGCGAATGCGAAAGACTTTCGTAATGCGTTTTGATCTTAATTTCTTTGTCTCTTACTTTAAAAATGTAAAATTCATCCTT
>DAORJH010000508.1:0-1865 GCA_035438925.1 Bacteroidia bacterium
TTTCTCACCACTTCTCCCCTTTTCAATAATGTGTCCTTTTTTCTGTTGACACCGGCAAGAACGTAAACTTTATCATTCAATGGAAGGAATACATAAGGGGAATAAGCTGTTTTTTCATTATCAAATGCCTTCAGGTACTCTTTGGATGAAACAGCTTCCGTGTGTCCACATTTCAATTCATCTAAGATCATCTTAGTTCTGATCCTAAATTGTTTTTCGGTTAAACTGTCGTTCAGGTTAAGAATAAATGCATCAAATAATTTTTCATAATACATTCGGCTTCTGTAGATCCCGATAACAGGATGCACCTTCAAAACGGCATTCTTCATGATCAAAGCATCCTCCTTTAGTTGGGCAGGAGAATATTTTCTTTTCATCACATTTACCTTGTTGTTCTGAGCAAAAACAGTGATTCCTGTCAGAAAATTAAAGGCCAAAAGCCAGAAAATTACAAGGCGCAAAAACATAAATGCTATCTTTGTAAAGTTACAATTTAATCCATTTTATCATGCAAAATATCAAAATAGGCGTATTGCGCGAAGAAAAGAACCCACCGGACAAAAGAGTGCCCCTAACCCCGCTTATTTGCGCTGATATTACGAGAAGATACAGTAACGTGAATATTGTTGTTCAACCTAGTAAGATCCGCTGCTACAGCGATGAGGAATACACCGCTTTTGGAGTAACGCTTCAGGAAGACCTTAGCGATTGTGATGTTTTAATGGGCGTGAAAGAAGTTCCAACGGATAAACTCATGCCTGGAAAAAAATATTTCTTCTTTTCTCATACCATCAAAAAACAACCCCACAATCAGAAACTCATGCATGCTCTCATCGACAAGAAGATACAGATGATAGACTATGAGACCTTGACGGACAAGAACCACAACCGTATCATTGGATTTGGTCGTTATGCTGGAGTGGTAGGTGCATACAATGGAATTTTAGGATATGGATTGAAATATGATCTCTTTCGCTTAAAGCCTGCGCATTTGTGTCGTGATCGTGCAGAAATGGAAGAAGAATTAAAAAGGGTGAAGTTGCCGAATATAAAAATTGCTCTGACCGGAGGAGGAAGAGTTGCCAACGGCGCCATTGAAACCTTAAGTGCTCTTCGCATCAGAAAAGTGACGGGAGAAGAATTTCTAACAATGACCTTCCGTGAACCGGTGTATTGTCAATTGAACCCGAGAGATTATGTGGAAAGGCCGAATGATCATAACTTCGACCTTAATGATTTTTTCAAGCACCCGGAACATTTCACTTCAAAATTTGAAGCCTATACAAAAGTAACAGACCTGTACATGTCTGCTCATTACTGGGATCCCCGATCTCCAAAAATGTTCACTAAAAAAGAAATGGAAGCTAAAGATTTCAGGATCTCTGTTATCGCTGATATCACCTGTGATATTGACGGTTCTGTACCCACTACGATCCGTTCAAGCACGATCACCAATCCATTTTACGGATACAATATTCTGAATCATCATGAAGATCTGCCTTTCAATAAGGATACAATTTGTATCATGGCGGTAGATAATCTTCCATGTGAATTGCCGAGAGATGCCAGTGAAGATTTCGGAAAAGATCTCTCTGAAAGAGTATTGCCTTTTCTTTTCTCGGAAGACAGTGATAAGGTCATTGAAAGAGCATCCATCTGCAAGGACGGAAAATTAACTGCTAATTTTGACTACCTGAAGGATTATGCTTATTGAGGTGGGAATGTGAGAATGAGAGAATGAGAAAATGTGAGAATTTTACAGATCCATCTTCTTCGAATCAACACATTAGCACATTAACGCATTAGCACATTAACGCATTAGCACATTAACACATTAGCACATTAACTTCACTTCATAAACTTTG
>DAORJH010000509.1:0-1864 GCA_035438925.1 Bacteroidia bacterium
AAAACTATAACGGGCCCTTTTTTCCTTGGGAATTCCGGTGAACAAATTGTTATTTCTCACTGCAGCCATCAATTGCGTTGCCGCTTCGGTGTATTGACCTCTTCTTGAATAATAGTCGGCCTGAATGACAGGAAGTTCGTTTCTCACTTTCTTGGGAAGATTCTTTTCATTCTTCAGTAAACTGATCATCTGTTCAGAACTGCTTACAGATCCTATTTCATTATTCACCTTTGCGATCCAGGCCATGGCCGTGAATTTATCTTTAGAGTCCTTGAATGTTCTTGCTACATACTCAAACGATTCAAGACCACTGAAGATCTCTCTTTTGTAGAATTGCGATATGCCGATGTTGATCCAACTGTTATCAATCCACTTTCCTGAATTGGGGATCACTTCTCCTTTTTTGTCTTTGATGGCGTGACGTTGAATACAATAAGAGGATTTTTTTATGGCCTTATCAAATTCAGGAAAGGTGGCTTTGGCCTTATCCATTGCAGGATAGATATAAACAGGAAGGATCTTTGTGAAATTGTCTTTGTTGTTCTTTTCGATCTTGTAGATTCCTTCGTTGATGTTCTCGCAGGCGTAATAGTATCCGTTGAAACGAGCGGTGACATTGTGATAACCCCTGCCCACAAAAGTGTTTCTTTTTGTGCTGCAGGAGACAAACAGTAAACCAATTAAAAAAAGATATAAGCCCTGCTTCAGCATTGCTAATTTAGAACGCTGAAAGCAGGAAATTAGTATGTTTTGATGCGATTTTATACGAGAGAAATGTCAAATTGAACCAGGTCAACGAACTCTTGCACTCTTTCATCCACATCACTCTGAGCCAAACCAATAAGGCGTTCTGTGCCAAATCGCTCAACTGTGAAGCTGGCCATGGCACTGCCGAAAATGATGGCTCTCTTCATGTTATCAAAACTGATGTCCTTAGTCTTCGCCAAATAGCCAATAAAACCTCCGGCAAAACTATCCCCGGCACCCGTTGGATCATAGACATCCTCCAATGGAAGGGGAGGGGCAAAGAAAACCTCTTCGTTATTGAAGAGAAGCGCACCATGTTCCCCTTTTTTGATGACTAGTACTTTCGGACCCATTTTAAGGATCTTTTGAGCAGCTTTTACCAAGCTGTACTCGCCTGAAAGTTGTCTTGCTTCAGAGTCGTTGATAGTAAGCACATCGATCATTGCAATTGTCTTTAGAAGTTCATCCAAAGCAATATCCATCCAGAAATTCATGGTGTCGAGTACAATGAGTTTCGGACGTTTTGTAAGTTGTTTTATTACGCTTTGTTGCACGGCAGGTGCCAGATTCCCTAGCATAAGAAAATCAGCTTGCTTGTAACTTTCTGGAACAACGGGCTTGAAGTCGGCTAGTACATTCAATTGTGTATCCAGTGTATCGCGTGAATTAAGATCGTTATGGTATTTACCACTCCAGAAGAAGGATTTCTCACCTTTTTTGATCTCAAGTCCATCCAATTTCACTCCTTGTGACTTGAGTGTGTTCAAGAACTCATTCGGGAAGTCATCTCCGATGACTGAAACCAGCTGAATATCTTTGTGAAAATAAGAGGCAGCCAAAGAAATATACGAGGCAGCACCACCTACAATTTTATCTGTTTTACCAAAGGGAGTTTCAATCGCATCAAAAGCAACGGTCCCGACAACTAAAAGGCTCATGTAAAAGGGTTTAAATTTTGCCTAAAGTTATTGTTTATTTCGAAAAATGGTGGTAATATTGCACCCCTAATCAGAAAAAATCACCCACTAAAGCTGTTCGTTCAGTAGAAGGGGGGTGAGTAGTTTCCTCCTTAGCTCAGCTGGTTAGAGCACGTGACTGTTAATCACGGGGTCCCTGG
>DAORJH010000510.1:0-1863 GCA_035438925.1 Bacteroidia bacterium
ACCGGTTGATAAAGCGATGTCTCCTCTGCTATCGATACGCGCTTCTCGTGAATAAGGATTTTTACTTACTAATTCCTTATTGTTGGCTTTCCATGTGCTATCTTTTTTTCCTATCTCAGTTGACCATTCATTATCTAAATGCCATTCATTTTTCTCTCCTATATAGCCTTGTTTATCATAAAAACCATTGGCTTTTTGAACAAGGCGGAAGGTTGGACCAAATCCAAATTCCCAGGCACCTTTTCCAAAACGGAAACCCAGCATTGGAGAGTAAGACGGAATAAATCGACTACTTTCAAGTCCGCTAATCATAAAAAAATTCTCTACCAATGCCTGAAAATTTCCTGCACTTATGTATTGAAATTCCTGTTGCCATCCGAACTGAAAAGTAGCGGGGAACATTCCGAATTGGCCTTTATCCTTATTATCTCCTGTTAGAATGTCAAATGCCGGACCAATAGTTGTAGCGAATCCCATGCGTGGTCCATTCAGTCTTAAAGTATTCTTTGGACTTTCAATAGGCACATCATAATCAATAAGTAATTTCACCATGTTTGGATCCGGTTCTTGTCCTACCATTTTCTTCACGGAGATCGCCACCATTTTCTGAACTTCAGGCAGATTCAAATACTCAGTCGCCTCTGTTTTTTCGATATTGCCTGATTTTACATCAATCAATCTCAAAGAGATCACGATCTTCTCACCCAATCTTTCAACACTTCCTCCCAGCATTTTATCCACATTCAATAATTTTCCGGCGTCGGTTAAACATGTTTTGGAATAGCAATTCGTAATATCTAGATTGTTTTTAGAAAGAACATCGTTCACTTCGTATTTATCCATTACGTTGTAAACTCCTGTTTTTTCCATTTCCAGACGAACCAGATAACCCATTTCCTGAGCATCGTTGATCGTTCCTTTACTGTCAATATTAAGTACTGCAATTGTTGGTTTGTTTTGGGCCATCATTCCTGCTGCAAGAAGGATTGCCGCGATCGTTGTTTTTGTTTTCATTTTTTTGTTGGTTTTTAGTTAATTATTACTGTTCTGCTTTTTTCATATTGTATCACCTTGGTTTCCGGTTTAATGATCAAATTATACACGGGTCCGGTTAAGTAATCCATTCGCTTGTATCGAATTTCAAATTCACTTAATTCAAGGATTTTTACGAGAACTCTGGTGCCATCCGATTTAACGACCGTATCACAAACGCTTGCGTAGGTATTCGTATAAGAAGACGCCACGGGAGCAATTACTTTCTTCAACACGATTGCAGTGTCCACCGTTAATTTTGGTGAATGCTTTGATGAAATGGAATCTCTTCTTTGTACATTCTCTGCTTTAGATGAACTAGTCGTTGTTTGCGTTGCTTGTTTAGAAGAAGCTAATTCGCTCTTTTTAAAATCAGAATTATCATATCCGTATGCATAGTCAGGATTTTTAGTAACCATCGGATTACCTTCCTTATCAAAATAAATGTGATGAGCGCAGTTTGAGCTTTTTGTGATCGATTTGATATTGAAAGTCTCAATGTCGTGTAGCGTTCTTTCTCTTTCGTAGACCAATTTACCCTTCGCCTTGCTGTATTCTCTTATCGTTACCTCTTTCACAATTTTCCCGTTTGTCTTTATGATCCAAACTTGACCAAGGTCGGCCTGTCGTGTCACATCACCATTAGGCCAAAAAGCAGTGAATTCATTCTTTGAATTCGTTTGACTTAGCGCTTTTAAACAAATGAGCAAAATGCCGAGAAATGGCAATATTCTCTTGAAATGGGTGCTTTGGGTTTTCATATTATTTGTTGTGTTTGATGATACAAAACTAGTCCAGACAAGAAGCTTAGGGTAATTGAAAGGAATCGGG
>DAORJH010000511.1:0-1847 GCA_035438925.1 Bacteroidia bacterium
AAGAGAATTGTCAAAGTAATTATTGAATACGCGTTTCATAAATAACTTTGTATAGTCACTTTTCATAACGATCGGAAAATACTGATGCGAACCACCGTAACTTTTATGATCAACGAACTTTTTCTTTTCCAAGGTTCTTATAATAGTTGACACAGTATTATAAGCTGGTTTGGGTTTTGGCATTTCATCAATGATGTCCTTTACAAATGCTTTTTCTTTCTCCCAAAGAATTTGCATGATTTGTTCTTCTGCTTTGGTTAATTCATTCATATTTTCTTTTTGATGCAACAAATGTAAACGAAATAAATAGTCCCAACAACTATAAATATAGTTTAATAACTATAAATTTAGTTAAAATAATGTAATTACTTGTCTTACATGTTATTGCGTTTGCTAAAATTGGAAGTTAAAAAACTACCCCTTCCAGATCTCCCAGGCCTTTTCAGCTTGCAAATGCAGCATGCTTAATCCATTCATGATAGTGGCGCCTCCGGCCTCGCATTTCTTTAAGAAGAGTGTGGCATCGGGATTGTAAATAAGATCGTAACACAAATGTTCTTTGCCAATAAAGTCATAAGGTAATTCAGGATAACGTTCCATCTCGGGATACATGCCCAGTGGTGTTGCATTCACGATCAATTTAAAGGAACGCATGTGCTGCTCTCCTAATTCATTGTATAAAAATATTTTGTCTTTCTTTTTCTCTGCTTGCGAGGTGACAAAGTACACGTCCACTCCTACTCCTTTCAAGGCATGGGCCACTGCCTTCGCTGCTCCTCCTGTTCCTAATATCAAAGCTCTTTCATGCACCGGCTCCAAAAAGGGTTTGATGCTTTGCGCAAATCCATACACATCGGTATTGTATCCCTTCTTTCTTCCATTCTCTATCTTCACACAATTCACCGCGCCTATGGCCTTCGTCTCTTCTGTGATCTCGTCTAAATACGGAATGATCTCTTCTTTGTAGGGATTGGTAATGTTGAATCCTTTGATCTTGGTATTCTCCTTCAGCATCTCAAAGAAATCCTTCAAATTCTCAAATTCAAAATTCAGGTACTGATGATCGTTCAGATCCAATTCCTCAAATTTCTTCTCAAAGTAATTACGTGAAAAAGAATGCGACAATTTCTTGCCCAGTACTCCGTAAATAAAATTCATTATTTCTTGAATTTATTTTTGAGTGCGTTCAAAGCACTGTTCATGTCATTGGCATCGTAACTTTCCTTCACGCTTTCTTTTTTCTGTCCCCTGCCCTGCTGTGGTCTTTGCTCTGCATCCAGACCTTTCAAGCTCAAGGCAATTCTTTTTCTTTTTACATCCACCTCACTTACCGTCACCCAAACTTTTTGTCCGGCCTTAACGATCTTTGCAGGATCATCTACAAAGGTATCGCTCAATTGAGAGATGTGCACGAGTCCGTCCTGATGCACGCCCACATCCACAAAGGCACCGAAATTGGTCACATTGGTTACAATGCCCGGTAATTTCATTCCTTCGCGCAGGTCTTCTATCTCTCTTACATTCTCATCAAAACTAAAGATCTCAAAACTCTTACGTGGATCTCTTCCGGGTTTTTCTAATTCGAGTAAAATATCTTTTAAGGTAGGTAATCCTACTGTGTCCGTTACGTAATTACTCAGATTGATCTTCTTCCTTAGTTCTTTATCGTTCACCAGATCATCAATGCCGCAATTCAGATCCTTGGCCATTTTTTCTACAATGTGATAGGATTCCGGATGCACGGCACTTTTATCCAAAGGATGTGTTCCATTCGATAAACGCAAGAATCCTGCACATTGCTCAAATACTTTTTCACCCATGCGCGGCACTTTCAATAAATCTTTACG
>DAORJH010000512.1:0-1839 GCA_035438925.1 Bacteroidia bacterium
GATCCCAAACATCACGGTCATACAAAATATCAAATTGTTCAGTGAAGATACTTTACTGAACAGTGGCGTGGAACTTGCCAGTAATTTCAATACGATCACGTTCTATTATAAAGGGATCTGTTTAACCAACCCGGAGCAGGTAAAATACATCAAGAAGTTAGAGGGATTGGAAAAAGAATGGAGTTTGCCGAGTTCTGAAGACTATTGTAAGTATGCGAATATTGGTCCGGGTACCTATACCTTTATGGTGAAGAGTCAGAACAATGAGGGCGTATGGGATCCTGAACCGACCATGTTCGTTTTCACTGTACTTCGCCCTTTCTATACCACCTGGTGGTTCAATCTGCTTCTTATTGCTACAATTATTTCACTTACCTACATTGCCTTTATGATCCGTGTCAGGTCGATACAGCGAAAACAAAAAGTTGAATATGAGAGAAGAGTGGAAATGAGTAAGATCGAACTAAAAGCACTTCGTGCGCAAATGAATCCCCATTTCATATTCAATTCGCTGAACTCCATTCAGCATTATATTTTCAATGCAAAAAGTGATGAAGCAATTAAATACCTGAGTAAGTTTGCGCGACTGGTACGTACCATTTTGAATAATTCGAACAAACCAACTGTTACAGTAGGAGAAGATCTGGAAGCGCTCAGACTGTATCTCGAATTAGAGCAAATGCGTTTTGAAGGTAAATTTGATTACGAGATAAAAGTAGATGAAAGCGTGGATCCGGATTATGACATCATGCCTCCTTTGTTGATACAACCTTATGTTGAGAATTCGATCTTGCACGGATTGAATCCGAAGCCAGGCAAAGGAAAGCTTAGTGTTTCTTTCACATCAAAGGATAATTTTTTAATTTGCACCATCACTGATGACGGGATTGGACGTGAAAAAGCGTCGGAAATAAAACGCACCATGCCGATCAGTAAACATAAATCAATGGGAATGAAAATTACTGAAGACCGACTTAAGATTCTCAATGAGGTGAATAATTCCCAGTTGAATGTGAGTATTATTGACCTGAAGAACCCGGATGGCAGCGCAGCAGGAACAGAAGTGAAATTATACATTCCTATTTTAGGATAAAACACACACATATGAAAACAGTTATTGTAGAAGACGAACAAAAAAGCCGAGAAATGCTCGCCGGATTGATCAAGAAGAATCATCCTGAAATAGAAATTGTAGGCCTGGCCAAGAATGTAAAAGAAGGAGTGGAGATGATCAAGGAATTAAAACCAAGTCTTGTTTTTCTTGACATCAGTATGCCGGATGGCAGTGGCTTCGATCTGTTAGAACAAGTAAGTGGACAGAAATTTGAGTTAATCTTTGCGACAGCAAGTGATGCACATGCCATTCGTGCAATAAAATACAGTGCCTGTGATTATTTGCTCAAACCGATCGATGTGGAAGAATTGAATGTGGCCATTGAAAAAGCAAAGAAACGTAAAGCAGAAGCATTACCCGGAATGGAGAATCTTCAGTTCCTGATCGAACAATTGAAAAGAAAGGATGATGACTTTCAAAAGATCACTTTGCCAACAGGGAATGCTTTTGAGATCGTAAATCTCAAAGATATCATTCGTTGTGAAGCAGATACATCTTATACTATCTTCTATCTTACTGAGAAAAGAAAGTTAATGGTGAGTGCAGGATTGAAGCATTATGAAGAATTACTTCCTGAAAAAGATTTTATTCGTGTGCACCATCATCATCTGATCAACATGCAACATGTGTTGAGGTATTTGAAGGTTGATGGGGGTTACGCAGTCATGAGTGACGGAACACAGATCGAGATCAGCAGAAGAAAGAAGGACGCCTTCCTGGAAAAG
>DAORJH010000513.1:0-1823 GCA_035438925.1 Bacteroidia bacterium
CCGTTTCAATTAAAGAATTCAAAGAAACTCGATGGCATCCGTGATGAGATCGATAAAATGAAACTCGATAAAATTGAAAAGGCCGTTGCGCTAACTGCTTTGATTCATGCTTTGGATGAGGTGGACAGTACACTCGGACATTTTGCGGCTTATCTTGCCGACTGGTCGCCTCGTTCTTATCACGACCTGAAACTCTCTTTGCCTCATTTATTCATTAGTAAAGGAAAGAACCGAGTGATACGAGGGGATATTTTTGATGCTGTAAAAAGATCAGAGTATGATCTTGCATATTTCGATCCACCGTATGGTTCTAACAATGATAAAATGCCTCCTAGCAGAGTAAGGTATAATTCTTATTACCACATTTGGACAACTGTGATCCAAAATGACAAACCTTCGTTGTTTGGTAAAGTGAACCGGAGAGAAGATTCACGCGATACTGTTTCCGCTTCTGTATTCGAAGAATTCAGAAAAGACGAGGAGGGACATTTTATTGCGATGAAAGCGATCCGTAAACTGGTCAACGAAACCAAGGCGCGATATATCCTATTATCGTATAGTTCAGGAGGAAGAGCAACTAAAGAAGAGTTGTATGATATTTTAAATACAGGTGGAAAATTGATAAAGGGTATTGAGATCGATTACAAAAAAAATGTAATGGGGAATATGAGATGGACCAACGAGTGGGTGAACAGCGACGGTAAATACCTGGAATATCTTTTTTTAATGGAGAAAAAATAAACTCAATTGTTTTTCTCGATCTCAGCAGCCAAGCCCAGCATTTTACTTTCCTGAAAATAGTCAGCCATGATCTGAATGCCGATCGGTAATTTATTACTGTGAAAACCACAGGGAACTGATACAGCAGGAATGCCGGCAATGTTTGCCTGTACAGTGAAAATATCCTCAAGGTACATTTTAATGGGATCCTGGCTGTTCTTTCCAAATTCAAATGCAGTTCCCGGAGTAGAAGGTGTAAGGATGAGATCGTAATTCTTGAAGATCTCTTTTGTTTTATTCTGTATCACCCTTCGTACTTTTTGCCCTTTATTGTAATAAGCATCATAATAGCCGGCACTTAAAACAAAGGTTCCGAGCATGATCCTTCTCTTTACTTCTTTTCCGAATCCCTCACTTCTCGATTTTTTATAAGTACTCTCTAAGTCCTTTGCAGCACTGCTTCTGTAGCCATAATGTATACCATCGAACCTTGCTAAATTAGAAGAAGCCTCTGCAGTTGTCAATACATAATAAGTTGGCACAAGATAATCAAGATAAGGAAAGCTCACGCCTTCTATTGTGTGTCCTGCCGACTTTAATTTTTCAATTTGCTTTAAGACCACACTTTTCACTTCCGGGTCTATTCCTTCTGCCTCTACACATTCTTTTAAATAGGCGATCTTGTATTTTTTTTCGCTGATATGTAGTTTTGAATAAGCATCTACTTTTTCGGAAGAACTGGTATTGTCGTTCTTGTCCTGACCACTCATGATCTCGAGTAATAAAGCTGAATCAGCAACTGTTTTTGTGATTGGTCCGATCTGATCAAAAGAGGAGGCATAAGCGATCAAACCATAACGAGAGATCCTCCCGTAAGTTGGTTTCAATCCTACTGTGCCCGTGAATGAAGCGGGTTGTCTGATCGATCCTCCTGTATCAGAACCCAAACTGGCATGACATAATCCTGCAGCAACGACTGCTGCTGCTCCTCCCGAAGAACCTCCAGGCACACATTTTTCATTGAGCGGATTCAATACATTTCCGAACGCAGAATTTTCATTAGAGCTGCCCATTGCGAATTCATCGCAATTCAATCTTCCAAT
>DAORJH010000514.1:0-1817 GCA_035438925.1 Bacteroidia bacterium
AAGCCTGAACATCAAAATAGTCTAGGTTAGGCACCCCTTGTACAAAATATTTGAATGAAAGAGTGATGTTGTTTTGTCCCGAACAATTGATCGTAGGAGATTGCGCTCTTTTATTTGTTTCAAGACCTGCACCAGCTAAGTAAGCAGCACCAACATCCAATAAATTTGGACTGATATGCAATGTCCTATTTGTTAAAAGCGTATTTGTTACGCATCCATCACCGCAGGTTCCAACTGGTAATCCTGCTTCTGTAGCGCTGATATACCAATCGTTTGGTACAAGTCCTTGAGTTCCGGTTACCACAACAGACCAAACGCCAAGACCTGTTGGATTATAATTATCTGCAAACTGTCCCTGAGAACAACCTGTTCCAAAAGTTTCGATCCAGAAAGGAGCCTGAGAAATTCCCTTTTGTAAAATAAAAAGTAAGAAGATGAACGTGTATATTTTTCTCATGTTAATTGTTTTAATTAACCAAAGATAAAAAAATAAACAAATCTTTTGAGGGAAATTAGAAGGACCTTATTTTTTTAACAGTGCATTCCAGCCTTGAGCCTTTAATTCATGAACACTACCATCCTTTGCTACCATCAATCTGCCTTTTTCTTTATTCGTGATATGTCCGATCACAGTAAAATCAGGAAGATTCTTGATCTTATCATATTCTTTCATGTCGATCGTGAACAACAATTCGTAATCTTCCCCTCCGCTCAAGGCACACAGGGTTGGATCCAGATTGAATTCTCTGGCAGTTTCAAAAGTTTGTGGATCGATTGGAATTTTCTCTTCATATAATTCGATGCCTACATCTGATTGAGCGCATAGATGAAGGATCTCTGATGATAAACCATCGCTGATATCGATCATCGAAGTTGGTTTTATTTCCAGTTGTTTCAGAAGAGCAACGATATCTCTTCTGGCTTCCGGTTTCAATTGCCTTTCGAGAATATAATCTTTGCCTGAGAGATCAGGTTGAATGCCGGGATTTTCAGTAAAAACAGACTTCTCTCTTTCCAGAATTTGCAAGCCCATGTAAGCACCTCCCAGATCTCCGCTCACACAGAGCAGATTCTTTTCTACAGCTCCATTCCTGTAAACAAGTTCTTCTTTCTTAGCTGTTCCAATTGCTGTAATACTTATCATTAATCCACCTGTACTGCTGGTCGTATCTCCTCCTACAAGATCTACTTTGTATTTTTCACATGCCAAAAGCATGCCGGCATATAACTCTTCCACTGCCTCCAAGCTAAAGCGATTCGAGAGTGCAAAAGAAACGGTAACCTGTTTGGGTTCGGCATTCATGGCATACACATCACTCAGGTTAACAACAATACTTTTAAAGCCTAGATGTTTGAGTGGAACATAGGTCAGATCAAAATGAACACCTTCCACCAATAGATCGGTTGTAATAACGGTTTGATATCCGTTGTGATCCAGAACAGCCGCATCATCTCCAACCCCTTTAACGGTGGAGGAGTGATGTAATTGAATATTCTTGGTTAAATGTTCAATCAATCCGAATTCACCTAACTGTGAAATTTCTGTTCTGCTTTTATTTTCAAAATCCATTAGTCTATGATCTCTATACTTGCATTTTCAACATCGCCGTTAACGGGAGGTTGCAGTTTGGTAAGTTTTAAATGTATTTCTTTAGCTTGAGGAAACTCAGTGCGTAACTTTTTATGGATGCGCATACCGACTTGCTCGATCAGTTTGCTTCTTACTGCCATTTCTTTTTTGCAGATCTCATACACAACACAATAATCAATTGTCTTAGTCAGATCATCATTCAATCCTGCTTGAGTAAAATCAGTTT
>DAORJH010000515.1:0-1816 GCA_035438925.1 Bacteroidia bacterium
TTCCTTCTAGATCAAATATTTTAATTTTTGTTTTTTCCCTCAAGGGATAAGTGATGTTTAGATTTCCATTGCTCGGATTCGGAAAGATCAAAACTTCTTTCTCCCAATCATTTTCATCGATCGAGGTGGCTGCGTTGATCAAAAGTGAATCACATTTGAAACATTGTGAATTGGTAAGGGTCATACATACTTTCACCCAGCCGTAGCATAAGTTGCTAATTGTTGTTCCATTCAGGGATCCACTTGTTGTGGAAAGCGAATAGCCATTTGGGATTTGTGTATTTATCGTCACCGATCCATTACAGGAAACCGAAGTTGTTGGCGCCATGCCTTGCAGATTGAATTGGGGACGGGAGTCGGTAACCAGTACAGTTCCTGTGCTTTTGCAACCATTATAGGAGTCTGTCACCGTAAGAGAGTGTGTACCGGCAGTAGCGGCATTGAAGTTAACTGCATTGGTGAAAGTACCACTCGGACTTTCCCAAAATGGATTAATAACTGTTGCACCTGAGATACCCGAAGTGGTTGTGCTGTTACCTAAGCCAAGAAGCACTGTATTATTTTGGCAAATCACAGAATTATTACCAATTATTTTAGGGGAGGAAATGGGTGGTTTGAAATTAAAATACACTTTCACTACAGTTGATGTAGAACACCCAAGTAAAGTATTGGTTGCGGTTACAGAATATAAATAGTAGGGTGGAGGAAATCCTTGAGTTCCACAATTTGCAGGTAATACAAGACTAGATTGTGTGACTGGATTCATTAAACAATAACCAGCCCATAAAAAAGTTACATTACTTGAAGAGGATAATGCATATGCATTAATAGTTGGTGTGTTACAAGTTACTGTGTCTTTTTCTAAATTGATCTGGAGGTCAGGCGGACATTGCCCAAAAACTTCAGAGGAAATGAATAGCAGAATAAGTAGGCTGAAGATCTTCATGCAATAGACCTTACAAGTACTGTGCCAGATTCAGGAAATGATAAATTAGAAATGTTAAATGTTGAATTCGACTTCGCTAAGTCCAATCATTCAACATTTATCATTCAAAATTCAATACTATATAAGATTCTTAGTGAGAAGATACGCCGCGATCTGTACTGCATTGGTAGCAGCTCCCTTACGTAAATTATCGGCCACTACCCATAGGTTCAAGGTCTTTGCCTGCGTTTCATCTCTTCTGATCCTTCCAACAAAGACTTCATCTCTGTTGTGTGCATTCATTGGCATGGGATAGATCTGATTTTTAATATCATCTTCTACGATCACTCCCGGTGTTTTTTTGAGCATGTCCATCACATCCTTCAATTCAAACTCGTTCTCAAATTCTATGTTCACGCTTTCACTGTGTCCACCCATTACCGGAATACGCACGGTTGTGGCTGTTACTTTGATGGAATCATCGCCCATGATCTTCTTTGTTTCATTCACCATTTTCATTTCTTCTTTAGTGTAACCATTGTCCATGAAAACATCAATTTGCGGGATCACATTCAAATCGATCTTGTACTTATACGCCATCTCCTCACTCTTTCCATCCTTTCTTTCATTCATCAATTGATTTACGGCTTTCACTCCTGTTCCTGTTACGCTTTGATAGGTTGAAACAACAACACGTTTAATTTTATATTTAGCATGCAAAGGTTGCAACACCACCACCATTTGTATGGTAGAGCAATTTGGATTGGCAATGATCTTATCATTTTTAGTTAACACGTGCGCATTTACTTCCGGTACCACTAATTTTTTTGTCTCATCCATTCTCCATGCAGAAGAATTATCAATTACAGTAATTCCTGCCGCAGCAAATTT
>DAORJH010000516.1:0-1809 GCA_035438925.1 Bacteroidia bacterium
TTCCCATTGCACCAATGAAAAGAAGTAAAGCGATTGCAGTGACAACAGAAGTATCAACTGTTCCTGCTTTCACAAATACCTGATCATATGAGATACTTCCGTATGTAACAAAGATCAGGATGATACCCAGCAAAAAACCAAGATCACCGATCCTGTTCATCACAAAAGCCTTGCGTGCTGCATTGTTATAGGCAGTATTCTTGAACCAGAAACCGATCAATAAATAAGAACACAATCCAACACCTTCCCAACCAATGAACATGATCAGGTAATTGTTTCCTAAAACTAAAAGCAACATGAAGAATACGAACAAATTCAAGTAAGTGAAGAAGCGAGAGAATCCTTCGTCTTCATGCATGTATCCGATCGAGTAAATATGGATCAAAAATCCGATCCCGGTAATTATCAATAAGAACCATGAGGATAGTGGGTCGATGAGAAATTCGAATGGAATATTCAATGCGCCCGAGCTGATCCACGAGAAAAGATCAATGACATGTGATTTTTCTACTGAACCATTCAGTTCAATAAAGATCAAAACGGAAAGTACAAAGGAAGCGAGAATACTTAGTGACGCGATGGTGCCGCTTAATCCTTTACTTAATTTCTTCCCGAAGAATCCATTGATCAGAAAACCGATCAGAGGAAAGAGGGGAACAAGTGAAGCTAATTTTATCATAATCTTTTTATTGGTCTTTAATCTATTCTTAATTCTTCATATTGGTCATGAGATCTGTATCAATGCTTTTCACATTTCTGTAGATCATACTTAAAATGGCTAATCCCACAGCAACTTCAGCAGCTGCAACAGCCATGATAAAGAACACGAATACTTGTCCTTTTGCATCGCCATGAAGCGTGCTGAATGAAACCAATAATAGGTTAACGGCATTCAACATTAATTCAATGCACATGAAAATGATGATGGAGTTACGTCTTGCCATTACACCAACGGCACCGATCGTGAATAACACTGCACTTAAAAGCAGGTAATAATTTATGGAAATACTGTTTATCATATTATTTCGTTTCTTTTTTACCGATCATAATTGCACCAACCATCGCAGCCAATAAAAGAACGGATGCGATCTCGAATGGGAATAAAAATTCACTGAATAAAACTTTACCCAGATTTTTAACAGTACCTATCTGAGAATATCCGTAAGCTATCAAATTCAACTGCTCTGCTCCCTTCAAAGATCCTACAAAAACAAACAGAAGCATACCACCTGCAACTGCAGCAATGATCTTGCTTAACCAGGTCTTCTGTGGTTCATCATTCTGATTGAGGTTCATCAACATGATCACAAAGAGAAAGAGGACCATGATCGCACCTGCATACACCACAATATGTACGATGGCCAGAAATTGTGCATTCAAAAGTATGTAATGACCTGCAATGCAAAAAAAGGTAAGTACCAGGTAAAGTACTGAGTTGACCGGATTCCTGCTGAACACGACCATTAAAGCGAACATAATGGCAAGGAAGGAAAGTATTCCGAAAAGCCATTGAGTAATTGTATATCCTAACATGATTTTATTGAATTGTATTGCAATCTATTAATGTTTTCCTTTATTGATCTGTTTGCCGTCCCACAATGTATTGTGTTTCAAACCCGGTAATTTCTTGAAAGCTGCTACTTCCGGAGTCTGTCTTTTACTCACATCAATTCTCTTCTCGGCCTTTTCAACCAGTTTATTTTTTCCATACACAAAATCTTCTCTTTCATATTCTGCATCAACCAATCGGTCAGTTAAGAAGATCGCTTCTTTCGGACAAGCCTCTTCGCATAATCCACAGAAAATACA
>DAORJH010000517.1:0-1803 GCA_035438925.1 Bacteroidia bacterium
ATCAATGAAAATGCAGGTTAAAGGAAGGGTGTGGCTGGAAACAGCCAAAGGCACTTTTGCAGGTGAAGGCAGAATCACTCTACTGGAAAAGATAGAGGAGTTCGGATCCATCACTGAAGCCGCACGTTCTATGAAAATGAGTTACCGTCAGGCCTGGGAACAAATTGATGCCATGAACAAGCAAAGTGAAAAACCACTCGTGATCAAAGTATCCGGTGGTGCAGGTGGTGGCGGCAGCGTTGTGACCAATGAAGGAAAGAAAGTGATACAATTGTACAAACAGATCAATAAGAAATTTGACGACTTTGTGAAAAGACAAAGTCCAGTCATCTAATTTTTTTCCAATCCGTTATTCCACAGGAACTATAACGAAATGAAAAAGAAAGCAGAAATAAAAGTCAATATTCTCTCCGGAGGGAAGAGTTCGCGCATGGGGACTGAAAAAGGGCTGGTTGAACTGGGAGGTAAAGCCTTTGTTTCTCACTTGATCGATACAGTAAGTACAATCACAGATGACATCAGTATTATAGCAAACAGCCACTTGTATTCATCATTTCACGTAGAGGTCCTTCCGGACATCATCCTGAATAAGGGACCACTCGCCGGAATATACACCGGCCTGGTGAATTCGTCAGCTGAAAGAAATTTATTTCTTTCCTGCGATATACCCCTGATCAACAAAGAAACACTCCTATTTCTTATAAAAGCTTCGGAAAATGAAAAGGGACCTGCAGTCATTTTGCATAACGGTAAAGTAGAGCCCTTGTGCGGGATCTACAGAAAAGAACAGGCATCGAACTTGCATGAATTACTGGAGAAAAATGAATTAAGCGTGATGCACGCGCTGAAAAATCTTCCTACGCTTTATGTTGATATCAGTAAGGAATCGTTCTACCGTCCGGAATTATTCCAGAATATCAATACAAAACAAGAACTGGAATCACTCGAACAAAAGACGCAATGGAAAAAATAAAAATAGAATTATATGGGGTGCTTGCTGAAATTGCCGGAAGCAATGCAATAGAATTGATCAATGTGAACGATATTAATGCAGTGAAGAAAGAACTGGAATTGAAATACCCGGAGGTGAAAGAGTACAATTACTTTATCGCTGTAAATAACAAGATCATAAATGAAAACAGAATATTGAAAAATGAAGATTCAATTGCGGTGATGCCGCCATTTTCAGGAGGGTGAGATGCTGAACAAAAAAGAAATAGAACGATACGACAGACAGATCAAATTAAGCACTGTAGGACTCGAAGGTCAGGAACGTCTTAAGAATGCACGTGTTTTGGTGGTCGGTGCAGGCGGATTAGGATGCCCTGTGATCATTTATCTTTCTTCTGCAGGAGTTGGCCATATTGATATACTTGACGGAGATGTGATCAGTATCTCCAATTTGCAAAGACAGATCTTGTATACAGAAAATGAAATAGGAACTTCAAAAGCAGTCAAGTCTGCTGAAAAAGCAAAAGCGATCAATCCCCATATTAACGTAAGTCCTATCCACAAGTTTTTAAATGCGACACTTGCGCTTGAGATCTTTCATCAATACGATCTCATTATTGATTGCACTGATAATTTCGGCAGTCGCTACCTCATCAATGATGTTTGCGAACTTTATGGTTTGGCATTCGTTTCGGCTGCATTGCATAAATTTGAAGGGCAACTCGGAGTATACAATGTAAGATCAAAAGAGGGTACATTCTCAGCATCCTATCGCGATGTTTTTCCGGAAGCAGAAAAAAGTTCAAGAAGCATAGATTGCAATGAAGCCGGAGTAATGGCGACCTTACCCGG
>DAORJH010000518.1:0-1800 GCA_035438925.1 Bacteroidia bacterium
AAACTTCTCGAACCAATAGTTCAAACGCTTCTTTGCTTCGGCCTTGGACAATCCTTTTAATTGCGCCAAGTACATCGCTTGTTCACCAACCGGCATCTTCTTGTACAAACCACGTTCTTCGGGAAGGTAACCGATCTTTTCAACATGCTTCTGGGCCAGCTTTTCTCCTTTAAAAAATATTTCTCCGGTATCCGGACCGGTGATCTGCGTGATGATACGGATCAAGGAGGTCTTTCCGGCTCCGTTGGGCCCTAACAAACCAAATACAGAGCCCTGTGGTATACTGAGTGAAACATTGTTCAGGGCAAGGTGATTGCTGTATTTCTTTGAGACAGCATTTATTTCAAGTATCGCAGACATTCAGGGACTAAAAATAACAATTAATTCCTTACTATTTCTGAGCTAAAAAAGGCATTTACCACTTATTCACATTCACTAACCAGATATAGGCCTTCCCTAAACACTTATGAATTCGCTCTAACCTTTTTCTTTTGACAGGCGTAAAAGATAGTAAAGAACAACAACAAAGATTATAAACCTTTAAAACCTGGAAATCATGAAAAGTAACAAATTTTTAACCGTCGTGCTGCTTTCTTTCATTTTTACTTTATTAATGATCAGTAAAGCTCTTTCTAACACAAATCCAATTCAATGCGATCATGAAGAGTGCATCAGCAGAGGATACCACACTTACAATTCAAAATAAAATCTATGCGAACCCTATTCTCAGCTCTTATTTCTTTTTTACTCAAAAGAAAAGCGAACTTAACTCTCAGCGTAGCTAAAGTTAAGATAAGTGACAAGAAATTCTTAGGAAACAGTACCGTTGTGATCGCAGGAACTTTAATCCACGTCGCTAACGCCTCCGCTCACTGTGAATTTCATTACTTCGGCAGCATCAGCATCTAAACTGCGTACTTGTCCTGATGGAATGATGAGCATACGACCCGAAAGTGAGTAGGACATTGGAAGATAGACGGCCACTCTATCCTTGATATTCAAATAGGAAAGATCTTCGTTGGTCACAAATCCGATCTCTTCAATATTCGCAGCAGGATTTGTCAAAACTAACACCGGCTTATTGAAACGCTTCTTATTGCCCATAAAAGCGTTCGTAAAATCCTTCAGAGGCGAATAAATATGTCGAATAAAAGGAGCGTGCTCCAGTTTGTCTTCCAGAAATGAAAAGAGTTGCTGAAAAACAAAAGAGGAAGCTAATAAACCGAGGACCGTTACAAACGAAACGGTGACCAATAGTCCAAGAACCGTATTCAAAAGCGTGTTCTGACTGAATCCAATGAAGGCAAAGACACCTTCAAAAAAATCGAAAAGCTTTACGAGAACCGCTAGCGTAATGATAAGTGGAATAAAAAGAATTAGTCCCTGAATAAAATACCGTAAGAATGCCTTCATTTTTATTTGTTTCCAGCAAATTTCGTATAGGAAAGGCCTTAGCCTACCTATAAATTCAAAAGTATTGAACAATCATCATTGGAAATAGTTCGCTAGAATGACAGATCATCGTACGATCTTCATCTCATTCAGCAGATAACCGGCCCCGGCATATTTATCTACGATCCATAAAGTGTATCGAACATCAAGCACTATATTTCGGCAGAAATTAACATTATACATAATATCACTCATGGTCCCTTCCCAATTCCTGTCAAAATTAGTTCCTATCAATTCACCATTTGCATTGAGTACAGGAGAACCACTGTTTCCTCCCGTTGTATGATTGCTTCCGGTAAATGCGATCCTTAATTTACCGTTCTTGTCTGCATATGAACCGAAATCCTT
>DAORJH010000519.1:0-1799 GCA_035438925.1 Bacteroidia bacterium
CGGTTCAGTTCATCCGATTTTGTATTGATGCTTTCAGGCGCTTTCGTTAAAAGATCATTTTTATCATTCACTTGATGAATGAAATCAAGACTTCCGGAATAAACTTTCTCTGCGATCTCTTTGAATACCGGTCCGGCAACAAGACCTCCATAATAAATTCCATTACTTGGACTGTTGATAATGACGATGCAGGTGTAAAGCGGATTTTCAGCAGGGAAATAACCAACAAAAGAAGCCTGATAGGTACGATCACCTACATCACCATAAGCTGTTTTGCCACTTCCCTTTCTTGGACCCAATTTCGCGATTTGAGCTGTTCCTGTTTTTCCACCCACTTTAAATGCAGTAATGTTCAATCCTTTTCCACTTCCATTAGCAACAACACCTTCCATTAATTTTTTTGCCTTCACTACTGTTTCCTTCTTTACTACTTGCTCAACTAACACTTCGGTATCGAACTTTTTGATGACCTGATTATTTCTTCTGATCTCTCTTACAAATCTTGGCTTCACCATTCTTCCGTCATTTGCAATGGCGTTGTACATGGAGAGTGTTAATAATGGAGTGATGAGAGTTTCATAACCATAACTCATTTGTGGAAGCGTAACACCTGACCAATCTTTGTGTTTCACGTCCTTGATGAAAGGACTTGCTTCTCCGGGAATAGACAATCCCAATTTTCTATCAAGGTGAAAAGAACGGATCTTGTCAACGAATTTTTGAGGATCCTTGGAATAGTACTTCATGATCAATTTTGCAGTACCACAATTAGAAGAAGTTTCAAAGATCTGTTGAACTGTAAGCGTAGGAGTTTTAGGGGGGTGAGCATCTTTGATCGTCTTGTTGTAGTAGGTCACTTCACCATTACCAACCTGCACCTTCTCATCGAGACTCACATTGTAATCATCGATGGCTGCAAGGAAAGATGCCAGTTTAAAAGTTGAACCCGGTTCATTCGCATCAATCATTGCGTGATTTAAACTCTCATAATAATTCGTATCCATTGTGCTCTTTGATAAATTGGCAATTGCACGAATAGCGCCGGTCTTCACTTCCATTAAAACTGCGCAGCCATGCGAAGCTTGATTCTTGATCAAGGCTTTCATCAATGCATGTTCGGCAACGTCTTGTACATTTACATCGATAGTCGTATAAAGATCGCTTCCTTCTTTAGGTTCAATTTCCGCTTCGCTATTGATCGGACGCCAAACACCTCCTGCGATCTTTTGCATGAGACGTTTTCCGGGAACACCTAACAAAACTGAATCATAAGCTCCTTCTAATCCAACCGGTTTTATGCCTTCACGTGCGAGTCCAATGGTACGAGCAGCAAGCAATTGAAAAGGACGTTCACGTTTGTTCGTTTGCAAGGTGATCAAGCCACCTCTGCTGCCTTTTCTAAGAATGGGAAATTTCTTTATTTTTTGAAGGTCTTTGTAGGAAACATTTTTTTGAAGAATAACGTATCTGTCTTTATCATTCCTTGCTTTTCTAAGAAGCCTGAGGTATTCTGCAGAAGTACGATCTCCAAACAATTGACTGAAACACAGAGCAAGCGAATCTCTTTTTTCCTTGAATAATTTATCATCGATGGATGGAGCGCAAATATCAATGGCTATTTCGTAATAAGGAACGCTTGTAGCTAACAGCGCTCCGTTCATGTCAAAAATATTTCCTCGTACGGCTTCAATGGTGAAGAGTTGTGTTGTATTCGCTTCTGCCTTTGCTTTCCAATTTTCTCCTTGAACAAATTGAATAACAACGATTCGGTAAAGAATGCCCAGTGCAAAAAGACACAT
>DAORJH010000520.1:0-1790 GCA_035438925.1 Bacteroidia bacterium
GGTTTAGATAAAGATTATGCCACCAACTGGAGTTATGGAATTGGAGAGACCTTTACTTTTCTGATCCCTGATTACAAAGGAGGAGCCAGTGGTTATATCGGACAAAGCGATCAAAGTGCATTGAAGAAGGTGAATCCTGAATACAGAGAAATGGTGGCCGGAAGTAATTCCTATTACGGAGATCAGCCATTTACCAGCGGACCGGTGTACATTGGAGCAATTGTTATTTTCCTTGCTGTGCTTGGAATGTTCGTGATAAAGAATCCGTTGAAATGGCCCATCATGGCAGGTACTTTGTTGTGCATTGCATTAGGTTGGGGTAATAATTTCATGGCGTTGACAGATTTCTTCATGGATCATGTTCCCGGTTATAATAAGTTCAGAGCCGTATCCATGATCATGATCATTCCAGAACTCACCTTGCCCTTACTTGCAATTTTAGGCGTAAATGAATTATTGAAGAGAAAGAACTGGGAGGAAAAGATCCGTCTGAGCCTTTTGAAAAAAGAAGTTAGCATTAAGAAATTATTCATCCTTTCCTTGATACTTGTAGGTGGATTCTGTCTTATTTCCTATCTCGCTCCCGATGTGTTCAATACTTTTCATGCCTATGGAGAAGAAGAGCAGATGGTGAATGCTGCAGTTGGTCAGGGACAAGGAACAGAAGAGCAGATCAGGACCGGTGTTGCTGAAATGATGCCACAAATAGAACTGGCGCGTAAGGCCATTTTCAAATCGGATGCCATGCGTTCTTTAATTTTCATTTTGTTGTCATTTGGAGCTATCTATTTTTACTTTACAGGAAAATTAAAAACGGAATTGCTGATCACTGCATTGGGAATTTTTATTCTGATCGATCTTTGGAGTGTTGACAACCGTTATCTGAATGAAAAATCCTTCATTACCAAAGCGCAAAATCAGGAATTGATAGCAGGGAAAAGTCCGACGGATGATGAGATCTTAAAAGATCCTGCATTGGATTACAGGGTCATGAACATTGCATCGAGTACTTTCAACGATGCGGCAACTTCATATTATCACAAATCTATTGGAGGATATCATGGTGCGAAATTGAAGAAGTATCAGGAGATCATTGACTTCCATTTGGATGAAGAGATCGCTTTGTTCAGAAGAAACGCAGGTAAGGCTTTTGGAAATGATAGTTTAATGAATGTATTGTTGTCGCGCATGAGAGTGATCAACATGCTCAATACAAAATACTTTATTATTCCTACAGGAGAAAGAGGAGAGACCATGCCATTCCCGAATAAATTTGCCAATGGAAATGCATGGTTCGTGAAGAATCTGAAATTTGTGAACGATGCCGACAGTGAGATCGTAGGTCTTTATTTTATCGATCCGAAAGTGAGCGCAATTATAAATGATCGATTTGTGAAGGAACAGGGAATTAAAAATTCCTATTCAGGAGAAGGAGAGATCAAATTAACTTCCTATCAAGCAAATCATTTGATCTACGAAACAAATTCAGCAGCCCCACAATTCGCTGTGTTTTCAGAGATCTATTATCCCAAAGGATGGAATGCGTACATAGACGGACAATTGAAACCACATTCTGCTGTAGATTATATTCTGAGAGGAATGGAATTGCCTGCGGGAAAGCATAAGGTGGAATTTAAATTCGAGCCATCATCCTATAAATCCAGCAATTCAATTGCCTTGTTTGGTTCGATCATTTTATTTGCAGTGGTTGTATTTGGAATTTTCCGTGAGAATAAAGCTAAAAAGGCTGAATAGTTTTTAATTTAGTCTGATTAACACATTGATGAAAC
>DAORJH010000521.1:0-604 GCA_035438925.1 Bacteroidia bacterium
ACAAAAGATGGAGTGGATGTGTATACTCCCTTGTTGCAGCAATTCAAATTTCTTTCTAATCGAAAACTTCAGGCAGAAAAAGAGAACAAATCTCAGGGAATCAATTCGGTGAACAATGTATTGGTCGCTTCTAATGGTAAAGTTTATTTTTCTCACGGAAACGGAGTGACCATTTATGATCCGCTTACAGATTCAATTGAAACGATCATTACCTCTAAGTTCTTTACCAAAGACATGGTGAAGCAATGGTATGGAAGTAATCCGAATCTGGTGCGACTTGCATTGGAAACCAAACATCATTATCTGTTTCAGCAGTGGGGAACAATTCTAACCATTGACAAAAAAACCGGCAAAGGCAAGTATCTGAACACAGATTTTAATTACGCTAGTATCGGATTAGATACGACAAAGAATGAGATACTGATTGGGTCTCATTTGGGAGTGAAAACGAAAGGATTTGAAGCAGGACATTACATGCATCGGTATAAAATGGATGATCTGAGTCTTATTTCGATTCATGTGATCAAGGCAGAAATACATCCGGATGTTTTTGGATTTGAGGAAGGATTGTTCAGGCAATTGGATAACGAGAACTGGATAGTGC
>DAORJH010000521.1:614-1782 GCA_035438925.1 Bacteroidia bacterium
GAACAAAAAAAGTTTCGGGGTTTATAATTCAAGGACAGAAAAGTTAAAAGTATATGGTGCCCGAAAAGGCTTGAATGAATTTCCGGATTCAATGATTAGAGTTATAAATGTAGACAAGAACAAAATGGCCTGGATCCGAGCAAGTGCAGGAATCTATAAATTTGATTATCGAAATGGCAAGTCTACTTTATTCAATGATTCTATTGGTATCAATAAAGAGTATGTTGCTTGTGTCCGAATGGATGAAAACAATCAGTTGTGGTTTGCATTAAGCATCGATGTCATAAAATATGATCCTAAAACGAAGGAAAGGTTTCGATTTACTTCTGAATTAGGATTGAATAATGGAGCTTTTGCGGATGTGAGGAATTGTGGTGAAGATTCTAAGCGATTGTATTTCATCGGTTCCTATGGCGTTACTTATTTTGATCCTGAAAAATTGATCGTGAACAAAAAGAAACCGGGATTGTTCCTCGTTAACTTGATACTGAATGGTGATACCTTGTCTGAACTAAAAAAGGATGAGTATCTGATCAATGGAAAGAAATTAGAATGGAATAAGAATTTCATCACCTTTGAATTTTCAACTTCACAACATTATAATCCGGGACAAAAGTCTTATTCTTACCGATTAGTAGGTTTGGATACCAATTGGTATAAAAATGAAAGTAGGAATTATGTTTCCTATACGAATCTAAGTCATGGTTCCTATACTTTTGAATTGAGATACGTCAACTCATATCATGTTGAAAGTAATGTTTATCGTATCCCTTTTGTGATCGATAAACCAATTTGGCTCAAATGGTGGTTCATTTTGTTGGAGGTAATTACAGTTGTAGGATTGATCTTTTTCTATATCCGAAAAAGAGAAAGAAAATTGACGAATGAAAAGATCAAATTAGAAGCGAAGGTAGAAGAACGCACCAGTGAACTTGTAGAAAAAGCGAAACAGATCGAATTGCAAAGTACCATCATTAATGAGAAGAACAAAGAGTTGACCGATTCTATAAAATACGCTCGTCGGATTCAGGGCACTTTACTCGCCAATCTTGAATTCATGCAGGCGAATCTCCCTGATCACTTTGTCCTCTTCAAACCAAAGGATATTGTGAGTGGTGATTTTTACTGGGCAACAAAAATCGAAGCGGAAATGTCGGAGTTTGTACCG
>DAORJH010000522.1:0-1775 GCA_035438925.1 Bacteroidia bacterium
ATAGGAGCAACACAATTTCCTATCAATATAAACTATGGTGGAACACAAGGAAACGGAGGAAAACCCTGGCCGGTGGTGATGACAGTGAGTCCTACGATCGTAACAGGAAGTGCAGCCGCGACAGCAGGAGTTGGGGATACCGTTGAGGTTTTCGCAAATGTTTCAGGCAGCTGTAAGGATATGTCAATTTACAAAGGAAGTACAGTGGGAGATGCGGCAGGTAACTGGACTTTAACTGGAATTACAATAAATCCAAGTGAAAGCGTTCTTGCAACAGCTCGTACACTTGCGAATAGAAACACCTCTCAGGCTAGCCCTTGTACCGTGCCTTTGCCGGTTGAAGTTTCTTCTTTTTCTGCTTCCTGTATTGAGAATAAAGTGTTTTTGCAATGGGTGACCGCTTCAGAATTAAATAGCAAATTGTTCACATTAGAAAGATCAGCAGATGGACAGAACTACAAATTGATCGGCACGCATGCGGCTGCGGGAAAGAGTACAACACGTATTGATTATTACTTGAAGGATGAAGCACCTTTGGCCGGAACGGTGTATTACCGACTAACACAAACCGATCTCGATGGAACAAAACAGGAATTCAGTATTGTTTATACCAACGATTGTCATAGAGTAGCACAAGCTTCTTCGCTTTATCCAAATCCTTCACAAAATGCAGTGAATCTGGATCTACCGGAATACATTGGTAAAAACGTAAAAATTGAATTCATCAGTTCCCTTGGTAAAATTGAAATGCAACGCGAATTTTTCGTGAATAGTTCTGTTCAGCAAATTCAACTTGAAGAACTTTCGAATGGAATTTATTCGGTTAGGATCATTGCTGAAAAAAAGCAGGAGATCCTGCGCTTACTGAAGAATTAAGAGCTTAAGTACTCAATACCTCGATCAGTTTTTCCAGATCAGGATTCAATTTCTCAATGTGTTTCACGGCTTTTTCGAAAGGAGTAAATACTACTTCCTTGTTGATGATCCCTACCATTTCGTTCTTTCTTCCGGCTATTAAGGCTTGTACTGCATTATAACCAACAATAGATGCATTCACTCTTTCCATGCAAGTTGGATTTCCGCCTCGCTGAATATGTCCCAGAATACTTACGCGCATGTCAAATTCCGGAAAATTCTTTTTAATGAGATCGGCAATTTTATATGCACCTCCATGCTCATCCCCCTCTGCTACAATAATGATCTTGCTGCTTTTCGAACTTCTCCAGCCTTTCATTTTAGAGATCAGTTGATCGAGATCTCCTTTTATTTCCGGTACCATAAGAGCATCAGCACCACAGGCAATCGCACTTCTTAATGCGATCAGTCCTGCATCTCTTCCCATTACTTCCACAACAAAAACACGATCATGACTTTCGGCTGTATCACGAATTCTATCAACGGCCTCAACAACTGTATTGATGGCTGTATCATATCCTATCGTGAAATCCGTTCCCACCAGGTCGTTATCAATAGTACCTGCACATCCTACCAAAGGAACGCTGATGTGTTTGTTCAATTCGATGGCCCCTCTAAAACTTCCGTCCCCACCTATAATGATCATGCCATCTACTTTGTGTTTGCTAATGGTATCCACAGCCTTTTGCAATCCTTCCTTGGTCATAAACCTTGCGCTTCTGGCTGTTTTCAGAATGGTTCCTCCTCTTTGAATGATCCCCGAAACAGATTCTCTGCTCATTTGAATGTGATTGTCATCGATCAATCCTTCGTAACCCCGAATGAATCCTGTCACTTCAATATTGTGGTATAATGCTGTA
>DAORJH010000523.1:0-1752 GCA_035438925.1 Bacteroidia bacterium
GTCCGCAAATAAATTCTATAATGCAATAATCATACAGAAATATGGGTGAATTAGACAGGATCGACTCAAAACATGTTTAAATATTGTTAAAACACAATGACTCACTTTATCCTATATTTAGTCACTATTTAAAACTGTAACTATGATCGATTTTACAAGGGCAGAACTCACCCATTTTGCGGTACATCAAACGGGAAATAAGGGATTAGGAGAAGAATTGATACTGAGTGAGAAATTGTTTACGCCAAATGATGAATTTGTGAAGGAAACGCTTTTTCGTTATTTCACCGCTCCTTTCAAAACCGACATCTATCATCAATTCAGGAAAAAAGAAGATGTGAGTTTGAATCCATTATTGGAAATGGCTGACGATCTTTTTCAGTCCACCCGTTCCTTCTTAAAGTATTCGCAAACAGCAGCCAAGCATCTGTACGCGCAAAGTATGCATCCTAAAATAAAAGGAGGAGAGTTTTACATGGGTTATTTCAAAGATGTGGTGGTTGATGGAGAGTTATGTGATGCCATCGGTCTCTTCAAATCAGAGAACAAAGAAACATTTCTGAAAGTGTATGAGAATGCTGGTGAGTTCGATATAAGCTGTGAAAACGGAATAGATATCAATAAACTGGATAAAGGTTGTTTGATCTATAATACTGATAAAAAGAGGGGATATAAGATGAGTGTGATCGATACGAATAATAGAAATGCTGAAATCGCAATGTACTGGGAAGCTGATTTTTTGAATGCTGAATTAAAGGCAAATGCCTATTTCCATACCATGAATTTTATGGAAGCATCTCGTGGATTTTGTGAAGAGATCCTGGTAGAATCCAACAATGTGCCAAAGCAGGATCAAATGATGATGTTGAACAAAGCAACCGGTTATTTTAAGGAGAAAGATAAATTCAAAATGAAGGATTTCGAAAAAGATGTTCTTCAGCAACCGGAACTGATCACTGCCTTTCGTGATTATAAAAAGGATTTCAATAATCGTTTTGATCTGACCGATATTGATGAATTTGAAGTATCACCAACTGCTGTGAAGAAAAATCAGAAGTATATGAAGAGTGTCATCAAACTGGATAAGAATTTTCATATCTATATTCACGGCAGACACGATTACGTTGAAAAAGGCTACGATGAGAATAATGGTCTCAAGTACTATAAACTGTACTATGTGAATGAAACCAACTGATCGATAGTGCAAGGCCCGTTTAAAAGCCTAACTTTACACTTACTAAAAAAGAACTATTTTGAACTTTGAAGATTTTAAACTGAACGACTCTCTTATGGAGGGTTTGTACAGCATGGGTTATAAACAAGCCACACCTATACAACAGCAAGCGATCCCTGTTATCCTGCAAAAGAAAGACATCATTGGTTGTGCTCAAACTGGAACCGGAAAAACAGCCGCCTATCTACTTCCGATCATCCATCAGATACTGAATTCAAAACAACGGCATTTGAATGCCTTGATCATTGCTCCTACAAGAGAACTTGTTTTGCAGATCGATCAACAGATCGATGGCATGGGTTATTTCTGTGGAGTAGGGTCTATCGCAATTTACGGTGGAAATGACGGGATCACCTGGGAAAAACAAAGACATGCCTTAGAAGAAGGAACGGATATTATTTGTGCTACTCCGGGTCGCTTGATCGCCTTGTTACAATCAGGAAAGATCGATTTCTCCAATCTTCAGCATCTGGTTTTGGATGAGGCGGATCGAATGCTGGATATGGGATTTATTGATG
>DAORJH010000524.1:0-1738 GCA_035438925.1 Bacteroidia bacterium
TAGTTCAAATTACCAAGTTGTGAATACCCATACTCGTCCTCGTTTGAGTGCTACGGAAACGAGGATGACTTAGATCTGCGATTGTATCGCAGGATATTAAAGCTACACAAGAAAGAATTGTATTGAATATTTCCAATGGGCTTTACAAAAGCCCTTTTAAATCGTCCTCGTTTGAGTGAAACGGAAACTTATTCATTTGTGAATTTGTAACGCAGGATCACAGATCCTGCGTAGCGAAGTAGCGAAGATCTTCATTTCAATCGTTCCAGCTTACCCTTCTTCTTCACAATGTTCTTGTAATCCCATTGAATTTCTCTGGACTTCTTCAAACATCTTTTCAGGTCCTTGACTTTGATCTCTGCGACATCATTGTAAAAGATAGATGCATCCTTGAATTTGCCACCACGCACAGACAATACTTCTTCATCAAAATCTGCCCCACTCCAGAACATGACACGGATCCCTTTCTTCTCCTTACTGTAACCAACTATTGGATTTCCATCCAAGAACCAAACCGGATGCGAATGCCAGATCTTATTTTCAGCTTCAGGAAGTGCAGCATCAATGATACCGGCCAATTGATCACAGATCGTTTTGTCACCGGGACTTTGCCCTTTGTTATAACTTAGAATTTCTTTATTCATTAGTTTGATCGATCTATTTTTAATTAAACATTTCGTTTTTTAACACCACAATCATTCTTCTCTAATTGGTCGCTTGTTTTCTTTTGATGATGGATTTAATGAGAATGATGATCAATGCAATGAAAGAGATCAGAAGTGAAATGATCAGCAAATAGGCATCTATTTCCCCCAATGTTCGTTCGAGATCGGTTTCAACATGATGTCCGGATCCACTCAATCCCAAAAGGTAAAGACTGATCAAAGACAAAAGCAAGACCGAGAACTGCCATGCACTTTGCTTTAATAAGAAATAAGGTTTGGATAGTTTCGATCTTTTGAGGATCTCATACAACGAAAAGAGCGCTGCCGAAAGTAAGATAAAACAGAATATGGTAAATCCGGTCAAGCTTCGAAGTTTTAGTAAATATACATATTCGGACTTTTGAAATGGAAAAGAATAGATGAATTTTATTAGTCATCACTCATTCAACTGCAGGATTCCAAATCCTGCGTAGCATGTGGGCTTTACAAAAGTCCTTTTTAAATCGTCCACTTTACACTTCGTTAAACGAGGACGAGTCTAAGGCTAATATGGACCTTCGCTCATTTTTTTCACTGCTTCCAGCCACTTGTCAAACTCCTCTTTCCTTTTATCGTAGTCTTTAGGGAAAGGTCCGCTTGCAAAAAAGACTTGTGTAGTTTTATCATCTTGATTTTCTATCATTAATAATTTTTCGGAATAATGGAAACCATTCCTGTTGTAATTGATCTGCATGTAATAATTCCCGAAGACCATTCCGATCGATCCTTCTGCCTTCTCATCTTTACTATCCAAACTCATGTTCGTATGCGCCTGCGCATCCCATTCTTTTGCAAAGAAATCTTGTTTGTTGAATTTCTTTCCCAGCTGTTTGAAAAAATCGGTTTTACGTAAAGTATTCCAAATTTCCTTTACCGAAGCTTTATAAACTGTTTTATTGTAATAAAAAGGCTGAGAACCCAAAGCACTTACTTCTTCATTGCTCAGAAAGGTGACCTCTCCAATTCGCGAAGAACCATTACCTCCATTCACAAAGCGATAACCAACAACAGTATCCTTTTGCACCACGATGGCT
>DAORJH010000525.1:0-1722 GCA_035438925.1 Bacteroidia bacterium
GCCGGAATACAACATGTTTCTCCGATTGAAGATTTTCCGGAAGAAAAGTGGGATGCGATCATCGGAATCAATCTTAGTTCAGCATTTCATTTGACCAAGGCCGTATGGAAAGGAATGAAGGAGAGAAAATTCGGAAGAATAATCAATATTGCCTCGGCTCACGGTTTGGTTGCAAGCGAATTTAAAAGTGCTTACGTAGCTGCCAAACATGGCATTGTCGGCTTCACAAAAACAACGGCATTAGAAGGTGCTCCTTATAATATCACTTGCAATGCTATTTGTCCGGGTTATGTTAAAACACCTTTGGTTGAAAAACAGATCGCTGATCAGGCCAAAACCCATAATATCCCTGAATCGGAAGTGATCAACAAGATCATGCTCTACAAACAAGCTGTAAAGGAATTTGTTTCAATAGAAACATTAGGTCAAACTGCACTTTTACTTGCGGCAGAACATGCAAGTACGATCACTGGAACTGCTATCCCGGTTGATGGTGGATGGAATGCACAATAGATCGATCAGAATCAATGAGAAATATTATTCTATTCCTCTTCTTATTTTTAACTTGCGCTTCACTCTTCAGTCAAGATGAACCTATTGTTCTGCAGACAACAACCGGAAAAATAGACGGCACACTCCGACTCCCAATTCAAAAGGAAAGACTCACACTCGTTATTCTTCATCAGGGATCAGGTCCAACCGACAGAAACGGAAACCAGGAAGACTACGAAAGCAATTCTTTGAAATACATTGCAGATGTACTCGCAGCTCAGGGAATTGCCAGTCTGCGTTACGATATACGAGGTATTGGAGAAAGTAAAGCTGCAATGGAAGATGTTTCAGATATGACCTTTGACATTTATGTCAATGATCTCAAAGAATGGATCCAGTTGATGGGAAAGGATAAACGATTCACGAAGATCATTGTAGCCGGACATAGTGAAGGTTCTTTAATTGGAATGATAGCCTCTCAGAATAATAAAAAAGTAAATGCATTCATTTCCATAGCCGGGGCAGGAAGACCGGCTGATGCGATCATCAAAGACCAGTTAAGCAAAGCTCCTGAAGAGATCAAAAAATCAGTCTTTGAAATGCTGGACAGAGTTAAAAAAGGTGATACAGTTGAAAATGTTCCCCCCATCTTTTATATGATCCTGAACCCAAGCGTGCAACCCTATATGAGATCCTGGTTCAAGTACGATCCTTGTGTTGAAATTAAAAAACTCAATCAGCCGGTGCTCATCATACAGGGAAACAAAGATATTCAGGTTCAGGAACAGGAAGCCATACTTCTATCCAAGGCTTATCCTAAAGCACAACTTAAGATCATCACTAACATGTGTCATCCCTTGAAAGATTCCGAAACAATTGATAAGGAACTTCAAAAACCCATGTACAGCGATCCTTCCCTCCCACTCAACAAACAATTCGTGACTGAATTACTCCAATTTATTTCTACTGTAAAATAGGCAGTTAATTTTTGAACAGTTCATTTCTTTCGGTTTTTTCATAGGATAAATCGCTTATCTTGTTTCTTCAATGGCGAATTTCATTGTCTACAAATCAGGCGCCGGAAGCGGCAAGACCTTTACGTTGGTCAAAGAGTTTCTGCGTCTGTCTCTACTGGATGAGTATAAGCTTCATTTTAATTTTAAACGCATCCTTGCAGTAACTTTTACGAATAAAGCTGCTGCTGAAATGAAACAGCGCGTGATCGATAAC
>DAORJH010000526.1:0-1701 GCA_035438925.1 Bacteroidia bacterium
ATAAGATAAACGACAAGTTTAGTTTGAACACAGGAATCTTTGCCCAATACCTCACCTTAAATGGACGATATTCAGTTGAACCGCGATTCAGTATGAAATATCAGTTCACTTCAAAGCAATCGGTGAATCTCGCATACGGACTACATAGCCAAATGCAACAAACCTATCTATATTTTGCTTCTCCAGACAGCATTGTAAAGAACAATACACTCGTTCCGAATACAGAAAAGGAACAAAGCAATCGATCACTGGATTTCACCAAAAGTCAACACATTGTATTAGGACACGATATTGCATTCGGAAAATACCTGAATGTAAGAACCGAACTGTATTATCAATACTTATGGAATGTACCTGTGTATGTTGTGCCGTCAGGAATATCTGCGATCAATCGTGGCGCAACCTTCACGCGTTTCTTTCCACAATACACAATGGTGAACAACGGAACCGGCTACAACTACGGATTGGAACTTACCATACAAAAATCCTTTCACAATCACTTCTTCTTCATGTACAGCGGTAGTTTATTTGAAAGCAAGTATACTGCCAGTAATGGAAAAACCTACGACACTGATTTCAACGGAAATTACATGATGAATATTTTGGGAGGCTTAGAATACAACGTTGGAAGGAACAAGAAGAACATGTTAAGCTTCAGCTCAAAATTCACATATGGAGGAGGCAAGAGATATTCACCGGTTAATCTGGCAGCAAGCAATGCGATCATGGATATTGTTCCAATAGCTGACTCGATCAACACCAAACAGTTTGCCCCTTACAACAGACTGGATCTTAGGATAGCATATAAGATCAACATGAAACGTTCAGCTGTTGAGATAGCAATTGACCTTGTAAATTTATTAGGCGCAAAAAACATACTGGCACTTAGCTATGCACCCGACCCGGCTGATCTGACCAAATCTCCATTGGTCGAGAACTACCAATTGGGATTTCTACCCCTCTTTTATGTGAAGTTTGATTTTTGATCACTTCGTTGCAAGTCCGTTTGGCTCGTAAATGACCTCTAAAGAACCACTCATTTTCAGATCGGAAACTAAAGTGATGCATTTGTATTTTTGAATGTTGGTTCCCATGGCAACGGTATTAGGCGGGATCTTTCCCAAATTAAGTGCGAAAACTGTGATCACATTGCTGCCTGACTCGAGTTGAATTCTTAATTCTTTCTTTTCTTTTGTGATGGAAATATTCTCTTGTATCAATTCGCCATTTCTATAAACGGAAACGATATCTCCATCCACCTTGTTCTTATCCCACAGAAAAACACTGATCTCATCTTCACTTACAGAAATACTTTTCTGTATCTCGTATCTTCTGCCATTCAATCTTCGTTTATTGAACTGAACCCATTGTTTATCATGATGTACAATGAAAGTGGTATCCGGACTTTTCACCACATCATTCATGATCAAAACAGAATCCTTTTTAAGCGATACAATTTCCACAATTGAATCTTTCACTGTTTTGTTTGATTCTGATAAAGTGAAGTGGTCGATGTTCACCCAATCCGAAACGCTGCCAGATTCCATGAAAACAGTTATGAATTGCTCGTTATTGCTTGCTTTGATGGTGCAGGTACGCTTGGACCATTTATTCACTTCCGGAAAAGAATCCGAAGTATAAACCAATTTACCTTCATTGGAATTGCTGTTAGAAATTCCAATAGATACCGGCTGTGGAGGG
>DAORJH010000527.1:0-1689 GCA_035438925.1 Bacteroidia bacterium
ATTGTAATGATATTGGATTCTTTGCAGAGAGAGAGAAGTTCATCCAACAAAGACGCATCATACATACGCATTCCGGCAGCACCTTGTACTAATGGTTCAAAGATGAATCCGGCTACTTTATGAGATCGGGCAATTTGTGCGATCACTTGTTTGATCTCAGTTATATTCTCCTTTGTTGGCAAAGGCAAATGTTTCACATCAAACAACAATTTATCAAAAGCATTGGTAAAAACATTTCGTGCACCCACGCTCATACTACCGAAAGTATCTCCATGATAAGCTCCGTCAAATGCAAAAAAAACATGTCTGTCTTCCCCCTTATTTCTCCAATACTGAAGGGTCATTTTCAAAGCAACTTCAACCGAAGTAGAACCATCATCGGAATAAAAGATCTTACTTTGATTTGCAGGAAGATGTTTGAGCAGTCGTTCTGCAAGCTGTATGCCCGGTTCATGTGTGAATCCGGAGAAGAGAGAATGTTCTAAGGTATCGACCTGCTCTTTGATCTTTTTATTGATGTAAGGATGACAATGTCCATGCAGGTTCACCCACCAGCTGCTGATCGCATCGATGTATCTTTCTCCCTTATCAGAAAAAAGATATATGCCCTCTCCCTTCACGATATTGATGTTCGCTTTCGCATCCTTCTGTTTTGTAAAAGGATGCCAGACATAGGCTCTGTCTCTTTCCACACTACTCATAATTCACTTTGAGCAAAGTACTTCTTAAAATTTTGTATCACTTCTTTAGTGGGTTCTTCCACAAAAGGAAGTTCCGCTATCAAGGGAACCTCAGCATAATTAATAATTGCTTTTTTTACTTCTGCAGGAAAATTTCCGTTCAATACAATTCCTTTTAATTCAAAATCATTCTTTATAAGATAGTCTATACTCAACAAGGAATGATTGATGCATCCCAGGTAATTATTGATGACCAGTATCACTTCCGCTCCCAGATCACGTGACAGATCGATCACATAATTATCTTCATTCAAGGGCACCAACAATCCACCTGCTCCTTCAATGATCAGGTTATTTTCCGTTTCCGGAAGAAAAAAATCTTCCATTTTGATCTTGGTCATCTCCTTTGCTGAAGCGATATGCGGCGAAGCCGGTTCTTTGAAACAATAGCGCTCAGGATGTAAAACAGAACGTTCATTCGAGATCAGAGAACGTACTTTCTCAAGATCGGTTCCACCTTCAGTACCACATTGAATAGGCTTCCAGTAATCTGCTTCCAGCGCTTCCGTTAAGGCCGCTGCGACAATGGTCTTTCCTACTCCTGTTCCTATTCCTGTTACAAAATAAGTTTTCATGCTTGTAAAGAATTTAATGCTTTTATCAATTGATCGATCTCCGACTTTGTATTGAATGCATGAATGCACAAGCGAAGTCGTTCTGTTCCTTCTCGCACGGTCGGACTTTTGATCGCCTTCGAATAGATTCCATGTTCGGCAAGTGATCGCTCGTAAGCTTCTGCTTTGCTATTCGATCCTGCATGCAAACATTGAATGGCACTCACACTTTTCTCGACAATGGCTAAATGCTTTGCTTTTTCGTTGAAATATAGAATGTTCTCTTTTAATTTACCTTGTTCTTCTCCTTCAATTAAGAGATCGTAAGCTGAATCAATTGCTTTTACAGAATGAAGAGGCAAAGCGGTCGTATAAATAAAGGGTCTTGAAAAATT
>DAORJH010000528.1:0-1672 GCA_035438925.1 Bacteroidia bacterium
ATTGTATTTGGAATTGGATCGGATCAAACATCTTTGCATAATCCATGGGCCGGGGGATATTACCCTGCAGGTTTTTCATTGGAAGAAAGCAATAAAATGATGAAGGATGAGCCGGAACGTTTTAAAAAAGAAGTTCAGAAAACACTGGTAAGGCACATCAATGCAGTGAATCAATTGCATGCAAAAGGCATGTACTTTTTTGATTATGGAAATGCTTTTCTACTTGAAGTGAGCAGAGCAGGAGGAGATGTCTTTAAAAAAGGAAGCACAGATTTCAAATACAATTCTTATGTGCAAGATATTTTAGGTCCAATGTGTTTTGATTATGGATTTGGTCCCTTTCGCTGGGTGTGCACAAGTGCGGATGAAAAAGACCTTCAAACAACGGATGAATTAGCGTTAAAGGTCTTGGAAGAAATGTACAAAACAGCTCCTATTGAGATCAAGCAGCAATTGAGCGATAATATTATCTGGATAAAAGATGCCATGAAGAATAATCTTGTGGTAGGTTCACAGGCCAGAATTTTGTATGCAGACAGTGAAGCACGTTTGAAGATCGCAGAGGCCTTCAATAAAGCGATTGCAGAGAAAAGAATTTCTGCGCCAGTTGTATTAGGAAGAGATCATCATGATGTGAGTGGAACGGATTCTCCTTACAGAGAAACATCGAATATTTACGATGGAAGTAAATTTACCGCAGATATGGCCGTGCAGAATTTTGTGGGAGATGCATTTCGTGGTGCCACCTGGATCAGTTTACATAACGGTGGCGGAGTAGGTTGGGGAGAAGTGATCAATGGTGGATTTGGATTGGTATTGGACGGCTCATCAGATGCGGATCGCCGTTTAAAGCAAATGCTTTTCTGGGATGTGAATAACGGAATTTCAAGAAGAGCATGGGCAAGAAACGACGAAGCTTTATTCGCCATCAAAAGAGAAATGCAACGAACACCAAATTTGAAAGTTACACTTCCAAATCTGGTCGACGATAAAAATCTGGAAGAATTGTTTTAACTCTTACAGCGAAAGTATAGATTTTACTTTCTAAGCGAATCTCTGATCTCCATTAATAATTTATCCGTTGAGCTAGGCTCAGCAGGAGGAGCAGGTTTTGCTTCTTCCTTCTTCTTGGAAGCATTGATCCCTTTTACGATCATGAAAAGTGCAATAGCAACTATGATGAAGGAGATCAATGTCGATAAAAAATTTCCGTATTTAATGGCTGTACCCGGAATCACTAATTCTGCAAGGTTAGTTAAGTTAGCGGCTTTTAATGCTGGTGTTAAAACCGCAGGTGTGATGATGTCATCAACCAATGAACCTACTATTTTTCCAAATGCTCCACCGATCACAACTCCAATGGCCATGTCAATTACATTTCCTCTTACGGCAAAAGCCTTGAATTCCGATAGAAATCCCATAATTTTTATTTTAGTTAGTTCCTAATACTTTTAATAATTCATCTAATTTCGGGGTTAGAATGATCTCCGTCCTTCTGTTCTTTTTTCTAGCCTCCGGCGTCTTTCCATTATCCAACGGAAAATACTCTCCTCTTCCTGCAGAAGTGATCCTTTGTCCGTCAATTTTGGCTGCCCCCAGCATGATCTTGGTGACAGAGGTTGCACGCATCACACTCAGATCCCAATTGTCTTTGATCTCTCCGGCACCTTTC
>DAORJH010000529.1:0-1670 GCA_035438925.1 Bacteroidia bacterium
ACTGGAAGAAACATCCAAGAGAAGAAAAACGATGGTGACAACAGGTGACAGAAGTGCTAAGATTAGAACTTATAATTATCCTCAAAATAGAATTACAGATCATCGTATCAATGAAACACTTTATGATCTTGAGAATTTCGTGAATGGCGATATTCAGGAGATGATCGATAAACTTCAATTTGCCGAGAATGCAGAGCGATTGAAGGAAGGTGGTTTGTGATGAGATCTGCGAATTACGATCTACGAATGTCGAATGAAGTTCTAAATGAACATCTTCATTTGTCGATCTTTCAACTCAAACAGCTTCCAGTAAAGTACTAAATTTCGGGAAAGGATCAATTGTTGAGTAATTCAAACGAGTCATTTCGGTATCAGGCTTGCCGAATTCACAGATTTTGGCATGGAATTTGAAACCCCTTTTGTGCATAACTCCTATAAGTGTAAGAAAGGATTGCTTTAAAAGGCAGTAAATTCAGCATTTAGAATCTAATAATTTAATATGAACAAAGAAGGCGAAGACAAGATCAGAAAAGCTTTTGAACCAAAAGATTGGTTTGATGAGAAGGCACAGAACAGCTGGCACATATTCAAAATCATGAGTGAATTTGTGGAAGGATTTGAAAAAATGAGTCGTATTGGTCCATGCGTTTCAATCTTTGGAAGTGCAAGAACAAAACCGGATAATCAGTATTATAAACTTGCCGAAGAAATTGCGTCCAAATTGGTAAAAGAAGGCTATGGCATCATTTCTGGAGGTGGACCGGGCATCATGGAAGCAGCTAATAAAGGAGCTCAGGCTGCGGGCGGAAAGTCGGTCGGATTGAACATTGTTCTTCCTTTTGAACAGAAGCACAATGATTATATTGATCCGGATAAGAACATTCTTTTCGATTATTTCTTTGTGCGCAAGACCATCTTTCTAAAATACTCTCAGGGCTTCATTGGGATGCCAGGCGGTTTTGGTACTATTGACGAACTCTTTGAATCCCTTACGTTGGTGCAAACAAATAAAATTGCTCAGTTTCCTGTTGTGTTAGTCGGAAAAGATTACTGGAGTGGACTTATCGAATGGATGAAAACAACCATGTTGCTGAAGGAACATAACATCAATGAAAGTGATCTTGAACTCTTCAAACTGGTTGATACAGCGGATGAAGCTGTGAAACATATTGTGGACTTCTATTCAAAATACATGCTCAAACCAAACTTTTAATTGGGAAGATTTTTTTTCAATATACTTGCCCTTCCTCTCATCTATTTTATTTCGGTCTGGCCGTTCTGGCTCTTACATGCCTTCAGTACATTCATTTTCTTTTTTGTCTATCATGTTTTTGCTTACCGAAAGCAAGTAGTCTTTCAAAATTTGAAGAATTCTTTTCCTGAAAAGAAGGAAGAAGAAATAGAACGTATCGCAAAAGAATTTTACATTCATTTCTGTGATGTGATGATGGAGACCCTCAAATTACTGACCATTTCAAAGGAAACTTTCAGAAAGCATTTTAGTTTTGATGAGTCGGCAGAGAAGTTATTTGATCATTATGAAAGCAAAGGGCAAAGCATGATTGGGGTGATGGGACATTGTGGCAACTGGGAGTGGGGGGCAATTGCTTATCCCACCCGATTCAAACAACTGATAACCGGAGTATATCATCCCTTGACAAATAAAAATG
>DAORJH010000530.1:0-1665 GCA_035438925.1 Bacteroidia bacterium
GAATACATTCGAGAAGTTTTTAATAGGAGAAAATGTATTGACGGAAGATATGATAGAGAAGGCTAGAACTAGGATCAAGAGAGAAATAGAAGAAGGATTGGAGATTGCATTTGCTGAGACTTTGCCGGCTCCGGATACAGAAAAAGAATTACGTGAATTGTTCAAACCATTTCAGGTGACCGAAAAAAATTCCTTTGGTTCAACAACCAATATGCGTTTGATCGATGCGATCAGCAATGCGATGAGAATGGCAATGGAGAAACACCCGAATCTTGTTCTGATGGGGCAAGATATAGCCGATTATGGTGGGGTCTTTAAGATCACAGAAGGATTTGTGGAGTTATTCGGAAAGAAGAGAGTAAGAAACACTCCTTTGTGTGAAAGTGCAATTCTAGGAGCTGCTTTTGGTTTGTCCATTAACGAACACAAGGCCATGGTTGAGATGCAATTCGCAGACTTTGTAAGTGAAGGAATGACACAGATCGTAAATAATCTGGCCAAGTCGTATTACAGATGGGAACAAAATGCAGATGTTGTTGTGAGAATGCCAACAGGAGCCGGTGTAGCTGCCGGTCCTTTTCATAGTCAGAGTAATGAAGCCTGGTTCTTTAAAACTCCAGGACTAAAAATTGCTTATCCTGCATTTCCATCGGATGCAAAAGGATTATTACTAACGGCCTTTGAAGATCCGAATCCTGTCATGTTTTTTGAACACAAAGCACTGTACAGAAGTATCACAGAAGATGTGCCGGATGAATATTACACCCTACCATTTGGTAAAGCAAGAAAGGTGAAGGAAGGTGATCAGGTTACGATTGTGAGTTATGGACTAGGCGTTCATTGGGCCATGGATTTTTTGAAAGAACATCCTGAAATAAGTGCCGACCTGATCGATCTGAGAACATTGGCGCCACTCGATACGGAAATGATCTATGGATCGGTAAAGAAAACGGGAAGAGCCTTTGTTTTGCATGAAGATACTTTAACCGGAGGAATAGGAGGGGAGATTGCAGCCTTGATCACCGAGAATTGTTTCGAATATTTAGATGCGCCAGTGATGCGCGAAGGAAGTCTGGATACTCCGGTACCTATGAATGCAGACCTGGAACAAAACTTTCTTCCGAAAGGACGATTAAAATCGAAATTATTGAAACTCATCGAATTTTAGATGTGTAACAATGTTTTTTTTTTTTTTTTTATTTTTTTTCTAATTTTATGTTAACCAATTAAAAATTAAACTATGAAGAAAATTTTTACTCTATTCTCTGTACTTTTCGTAGCGGGAGCTATGAACGCTCAATCGTTTTGGACCAATTTAAATTCACCAAGTAATTGTACTTATTACTCTGTTGCTCATGATGGATCTAAGATGTTTGCTTGTAACGGAAATGTTGGTGGAATTGGACAATTCTACTATAAGCAAGGCGCGGCACCATTTAATTCTGTTGCTGTTACTATAAATACAATAACGTCTTTGAACAATATCAATTGTTTAGCAAATGGAAATGTGCTAATAACAGGTAATCAGGGAACTGTTCCGGTTGTTTACCGTAGCGTTGATAACGGTTCAAACTGGACTCAATCCACTGCATCCTTAACAGGTTTCAATCAGAACATCATTCAGGATGCTGCCGGAAATGTATATTTATACAATTATGCATTAGG
>DAORJH010000531.1:0-1642 GCA_035438925.1 Bacteroidia bacterium
TTTTTATCATTCCAATTCTCAAGCGTCTTCAAATTCTTAGGATCCAGTTCCAGAATGATCTTTTGTTTCTCTTCTTCCAACGCCTTGATCAAACGATCCTTATCAGCAGCAGTTGAATTTTTGATTGTTGTTATGGCTGTTTGAATTCCTTGCAATTTTTCAGCAATATCACTTTGTATTTCCGCCCATTTATCATAATTACGGGAAGATTCAGAGATCTCAGATAGATAGCGAGTTCTTCCGGGAGGAATGATATAGATCTTCTCACTCATTTCTTCCGTGATCTTGAAGCCCGACTTCAAATTACATTTTGTCTTTTCCACCAGTTTATCCATCACCGCTTTGTACAAGCGATTGGTTCCGGGATCATTGAACTGTGAAGCGATGGTTCCGTATACCGGAAGATCTTCATCTTTTGCTTCCCAGAGATTGTTATTGCGTTTGAATTGTTTCTTCACATCGCGAATAGCATCCAGTGCTCCACGCTTATCAAATTTATTGATAGCGACAATATCGGCAAACTCCAGCATGTCGATCTTCTCCAATTGTGTTGCAGCCCCAAATTCAGGGGTCATTACATACAAACTCATATTGCTGTGCTCGATGATCTCTGTATCACTTTGTCCAATTCCAGCCGTTTCTAAAATGATCAGATCGAATTCTGATGCTTTCAGAATATCCACTGCATCCTGTACATGTTTGGATAAGGCAAGATTCGACTGACGGGTTGCCAAAGAACGCATGAAAACTCTGTCATTTTTGATGGAATTCATTCGAATTCGATCACCCAAAAGAGCACCCCCCGTTTTTCTTTTACTCGGATCAACCGAAACGATGCCAATTTTTTTATCAGGAAAATCCAATAAAAAACGACGAACCAATTCATCAACCAAAGAAGATTTTCCTGAGCCCCCTGTTCCTGTAATTCCAATTACCGGCGTCTTCGATTCCTTGGCACTTGCTCTCACTTTTTCAAGCGCTGCCTTGCTTTCTTCATTGAAATTTTCAGCGGCCGAGATCAGTTTTGCGATCGACTTATGATCTTTGCTCTTCAAATGATTCACTTCTCCGTTCAGATTGGCTCCGGTTGGAAAATCACTTTTCATCAATACATCATTGATCATTCCCTGCAATCCCATCGCTCTTCCGTCATCCGGATGGTAGATCCTTGTAATTCCATAATCCTGCAGATCTTTTATTTCCTCAGGTAAAATTGTTCCACCACCACCACCAAAGATCTTGATATGCCCACAACCTCTTTCTTTCAAAAGATCATACATGTATTTAAAATACTCATTGTGTCCACCTTGATAACTGGTGATCGCAATTGCATTCGCATCCTCCTGAATTGCACAATCCACAATTTCTTTCACACTGCGGTCATGTCCAAGATGAATGATCTCTGCTCCACTGCTTTGTAAAACGCGGCGCATAATATTGATCGCTGCATCGTGTCCATCGAACAATGCAGCTGCAGTTACAATTCTGACTTTATTCTTGGTTTGATATGGTTTTGTTTCGGTCATGGCAGAAAATTGAGCCATAAATTTAAGCAAATACCCCGTAAATTATACATTTTTTGATGGTGATTTCTCACCTTGTTGAGGAGCAGCTGAATGTTCATGCACTTCCCTTTTTTTGC
>DAORJH010000532.1:0-1622 GCA_035438925.1 Bacteroidia bacterium
CATCCCTTGTCTTTAGTTTGTCAAATGATCTGTCTCCGTTCATCGGAAGAAAAAGGGTGCAGGTAAAATCGCCGTCCAGATTAGGAAGCGCTATCATCATAAAACTACCTCTTGGCCAGATGTGAAGCGCGTTCTTTTCCAGAAGAAATTTACCTCCAGCGCCCGGTGGAATGATCAATTCCTTGTAGCCACAATCAATATAATGCTGTTTGTATTCAAATCTGTCTGTGGATAATTGAACACTTAAGCGTGCAGCGGAAAAAGCTCCGTCAGAACCGAAGAGAAGATCAGGATTCTCATAACTGATCTCTTTTGTCATGTTATCCTCAAAAGTTGCATTGAGATTGTTCAGGTCAACATGCGTACATTTTTTACCAAAATGGATCTTCACGTTTTCTTGTTTTTCGGCCAGATCCATTAATCGCATATTTATTTCAGCTCTTGAAACAGAATAAATGGCCTGATCATTCTTGCCATAAGGTTGAAAGGCGGTTGAACGATCTTTATTATGAATAAATCGTCCATACATGGGAATTGCGATCTTCTTGATCTCATCCGCAATCCCAACACCTTGTAGTCCACGCCATCCTCTGTCACTCAATGCCAGGTTAATGGATTTTCCGGCACTCATGATCACTTTTCGCATATCATCCCTGCGCTCATACATATTCACTTTATAACCTCTTTTTGCCATATAAATAGAAAGAAGAGAGCCAACCAGACCGGCACCTACGATTGTAACATTTTTACCCATTTGTGATTTTTGTTTGCTCAAACTTAAAAAAAAAAAATCAGATTTTTATCTCACTCAATTACTGTATGATCAACATCATTACATAAAAACATCCTAGATCAAAGTTTTTGATCCCTATTTTTGATTGAATTTCTCCGATTCAAATCGTTAAATTTGAAGGTGCTTAAAAAGATTGAAGAGAATATTAGCAAGAATCGGCTTTTTGATAAAAAAAGTAAATTGCTGCTTGGTATGAGTGGGGGTATCGACTCTGTTGCACTCGCATCAATATTAGCAGAATCGTACTCGGTTTCCTTAGCGCATTGTAATTTTAACCTGAGAGGTAAAGAAAGCAAAGCGGACGAGAAGTTTTGTGAAAGTCTGGCAGAAAAAATGGGATTGCCAATTTATATTCAATCTTTTGATACGGTAAAAATAAGCAAGCAAAGGGGAATAAGTATTCAAATGGCTGCTCGTGAATTGAGATATCAATGGTTCGAAGAACTCTTAAAGAAGCACAAACTCGATCGAATTGTAACTGCCCATCATGCCGATGACCGAATAGAAACTTTTTTCATTAATTTGATAAGAGGTTCTGGTGTTAAAGGATTAAAAGGCATGGAAAGCAGGAATGGAAATGTGGTAAGGCCCATGCTGGAAATAAGCAAGAAAGAGATTCAGGTATACGCAGAAAAAAAGAAGATCCGGTTCAGAGAAGATTCGAGTAACAAAAGTGATAAATACGAAAGGAATTTTTTAAGGCATCACATCATTCCATTGTTCCACAAACTCAATCCGTCATTTGATCAGACAATGATAAAGAACCTGAACATTCTGAAAGATGAAAGCAGGATCGTTCAGGAGTATTTGAGCAATATATCTAAGAAAC
>DAORJH010000533.1:0-1621 GCA_035438925.1 Bacteroidia bacterium
TCACAGAAACATATTCTTATTCGGAGTTTTCGGACTTGCCTTCGGCATGATGATTGGAACCGTGCCAACTTCTGTTCCCATTCTCATTCTTCTTGGAAACTGGTTACTGGAAGGTAGCTTTCGTGAAAAATGGAACAAAATAAAGAAGAACCGGATCTTCTGGATCCTCTCTTCTGTTCTCTTTATACACGCAATCGGACTTCTCTACACAAGCGATTTAGGCGCAGGATGGGATGATGTAAGAACAAAAATGCCTTTGCTTCTGCTACCTCTTGTTTTTTTCAGCACCAACTCCCTTTCTCAAAAAGAACTGCACAGAACATTGTTCTTTTTCCTTTTAGGAACCTTTGTAAATTTAAGCTGGTGTGGCATTTATACATTTTTACTGCATCACAATGAAACAGTGCGAAGTGCCTCCCGATTCATGAGTCATATTCGTTTAGGACTTTATCTCAATATGGCAATTGTTGTTTCCGTTTACTTCATTCAATTCTACAGATCACTTACCATGAGAATACTTTTGGGCCTACTCCTATTCTACTTTCTGTTTTTCATGTATGCATTGGGACTTGCCTCCGGAATGGCTAATTTCTGTATCCTTCTTCTTCTGTTTGCTTTTTATCTCAGTTACAAGAAAGGAACAAAATGGCTGCTCCTTTCTGCGACCACAGTTGTATTGATCTTCTTTTTCATTGCTTCTTACATCACGCGTGTTTACAAAGAACAGTTCACGATAAAAACGGATCGATTGAATGAAAAAATACTTGTCAATACTGAAAAAGATAATTACTATCATTTTGAAGGTCCAGATCAAATAGAAAATGGATATAGGGTGAATATCAATATCCAATTGATGGAAGTTTATGCAGAATGGAAACGAAGATGTCCGGATGATACTTTTTCTTACAATCCTAAATTCAACCTCGAACGTTTTCAGGTTCTGATCCGTTATTTGAGCAGCAAAGGGTTGACAAAAGATTCAGTAGGAATTGCCATGCTGAAGGAAGAAGATCTGACCAATATTAAAAAAGGAATCACCAATTATGCAATGAATGACTGGAGCTATTTTCACAAAAGGATTTATGAACTTGTGAATGAATACGAAGAATACAGAATGAACAAAGGAATCAGTGGACATTCTTTAACCATGCGCCTTGTTTTCTGGAAAACTGCAATTTATTGCATTGAAAAAAATATTCTTACAGGAGTAGGAACAGGAGACGTACAAGAAGAGTTGAACAAAGCTTACAACGAAACACATGCTCCTTTAAGCGAAGAATGGCATAAACGTCCACACAACCAATTTCTAACAGTTACGCTTGCACTTGGAATTTTCGGTCTCATCGTTTTTCTTATTTCCGTCTTCGCGCCGGTATTTCAACTGCGAAAAAAAATTCATTTGCTTTACCTTCCCTTCTTTGTAATGCTTGTCATTTCTTTCCTAATGGAAGACACACTTGAGTCACAAGCGGGATTGACTTTTTATGCATTCTTTAATACGATCTTTATCGTGTATGCCTATCTGAACAAAATTGATCAGAAGGTAATGCAATCCTGAGGATCGATTGGAATACCATTGTACCACAATTCGAAGTGCAAATGTGGTCCTTTACTTCTGTCA
>DAORJH010000534.1:0-1612 GCA_035438925.1 Bacteroidia bacterium
GTGATCGTATTTTCCGTGAATGATGATGGTATGTTCACTCGCTCCGATCTGTTCTGATTTCTTCCAAACCCTTTCTACAAAGGGACAAGTGGTATTGTATTTTTCTGTTTGAATTCCTTTTTTGCTTAAAGTCTCTAATAATTGCAAGGGTGCCCCGAAAGCCGGAATGATGACCACATCATCGGGAGTAAGAACATCCAATGAGATCAGTTCTTTTCCCAATGTATCATGTAAAAATTGCACTCCTCTTTCGGTAAGATCTTTATTCACGTCCGGATTATGGATCATCTGACTCAGCAGAAAGATTCTTTTTCCCGGATTTTCATCAAGTGCTCTGAACGCAATTTCAATCGCATTCTCTACGCCATAACAAAAGCCAAAATGCCTCGCAATGTAATAACTTACTTTTCCGAAATTCAAATGAGCGGGATTCATATCCCTTTTTCTCGGATCCTGGGTCTTTAAAAACTGTTTAACGCCATTGATGATGGGACTACGATAGAATTCAGGAACGTTGAAAGATTTCATTAGCTTTTTACTGCTTCAGTAGTGTATTTAGCCATGAATTCCATTGCCTTGTCCACCATATCAGCACTTCCCAAGAACAAAGGCGTGCGCTGATGAAGTTCTTTAATATCCAGTTCCATGATACGTTTGTATCCTGTTGTGGCTTTACCTCCCGCTTGCTCTATGATAAACGCAAGTGGATTGCATTCGTACAACAAACGAAGTTTTCCGTTTGGTGATTTGGTTGTAGTAGGATAAATATAGATTCCACCGGTGATCAGATTTCTGTGAATATCTGCCACACCTGAACCGATATAACGAGAAGAATAAGGACGACTCGTTGCTTTGTCCTCTTCCTGGCAATATTTAATGTATTTTTTCACTCCGTCCGGGAAGTGAAGGTAATTTCCTTCGTTGATGGAATAAACCAATCCGTCTTTTCTAGTTTGCATGTTCGGATGAGAAAGACAGAATTCACCGATACTAGGATCCAGTGTAAATCCATTCACTCCTTTACCTGTTGTATAAACCAACATACAGCTGGAACCGTAAATGATGTATCCGGCGGCTACCTGCTCAGTTCCTCTTTGCATGAAATCTTCTAAATTTCCTGCTCCGTTCAGTGAAGTTCTTCTGTAGATCGAAAAAATGGTTCCGACAGAGACATTCACATCAATATTCGAAGATCCATCGAGTGGATCCATTGCTACAACGTAACGTGCATTCTTTGAGATCTCGGAATCAACAGGAATGATATCGTCGTTCTCCTCACTCGCAATGGCACAAACTTCACCACCGGCCTTTAAAGCCGCAATGAATTGTTCATTGGCAAAAACATCCAGCTTCTTTACTCGCTCTCCCTGAACATTGGTCTCTCCGGTCTCACCCAGGATCTCAACCAATCCGGCTTTATTCACTTCACGGTTAACGATCTTCGCCGCAATACCGATATCTCTTAATAAACGTGATAACTCGCCCTTGGCGTAAGGAAAATCGGCCTGCTTCTCGATAATGAACTGACCTAATGTTTTTGACTTCATAAGTAAAATTAGAAAGTCAAAGATAAGAAAAAATGGGTACTAAAGGGAATGTTATTTTGAAAATT
>DAORJH010000535.1:0-1589 GCA_035438925.1 Bacteroidia bacterium
ATCAGCTGACGTGTTTTTAACTAATGAGTCTAAAAAATAATCAGCTTGTGCTTGCAGAAAGGCAGAGCAGATCAGTGATAGAATAAAAACTAAAATACCAAATGGCTTATAGAGATTTGGCTTCACGAAGATCTTAACGAACTACTTCCTGGTTTGAAGATCCTGATGTGGCCACTGCTTTTCCTTCAAGGGCATCGCTAATGGCCTTCTCCAGTTCAACTCCTCTTAATCCTTTTGAAAGGATCTTACCTTCTTTATCTAGTAATACCGTGTATGGAATACCCGTCACTGCATATAGTTTTGCCGCTTCGCTTTCCCAATATTTAAGGTCGCTTACCTGTGGCCAAGTGATTCCGTCTTTGGCAATAGCATCGATCCAACGTGATCTGTCCTGATCTAATGAAACACCATAGATCTCAAATCCTTTGTCCTTGTACTTCTTATAAAGATTTACGACATGAGGCATTTCCTTTCTGCAAGGACCACACCAGCTTGCCCAAAAATCGATCAATACAATTTTTCCTTTGAAGGAAGAGAGTGCCAGTTTTTTTCCGTCAGGGGTATCTAAATTAATTTCAGGTGCTTCACTTCCAACAACGGTTGCGAGTTCTTTACTGATTGTTTCATGCATGGCGCGTACAGTTCTGTCCTCTGGATATTTTTTCATCATTTCCTTATCAACGGCAGCGTAAAGCTCTCCGTTCTTTGCAGGGTCAAGTCCTTGTAGCCATAGCAGAGAGGCATATTTATTCGCATTCTTGGCGATCTTCTCGGCTAGTGCGCGCTGAAACTTAGCCATGATAGCATCATACACCGGTTGAAAGATATGACTAAGCGAATCCATTTTTAGTGAATCCATTTTAATGGAACCCATTACACCTTGAAAAGCAAGGTTAAGTGAATCGCTTTGTTTTTGATTGGCTTTTCCCAACGTATTAAACTCCATAAAGAGTTCTGTTTCCGGAGAACCTGTTGTTTTGTATGTATTCCCAAGATCTTTTATATCTCCGGTTACAGTTACTTTATCTGCACTGTCAAGGATCAGCATCGCAAAGCTCTGCGGCGTGACTCTGATCCTGTAGAATCCGATCTTAGGAGTATAATTAGAGAAGGAAAAATTTCCTTGTTCATCCGCGCTGGTACTATCAACAACAATGGGTTGCGGACTCATTAGCTTCTCCAGGTAAATGGTTTCTCCACTTGTATTGGTGAAAGTTCCCTTTAATTCAAAAGCAGATTGTTTTTCGCTATCGCAGGCGCTGAAGCCGGCGATTACAAGTGAGAGTAAGAATATCTTTTTCATTCGTATGATTTCAATTTTATTTTTCGAGTGTTTCTTTAACTAAATTATTAAGCAATTTTGGATCTGCTTTTCCTTTACTGAGCTTCATCACTTCACCAACAAACAAACCGAGCAATCCGGTTTTCCCATTCTTATATTCAATGATCTTTTCCGGAAATTTTTCCAGGGCCTTATTGATCAGTTCCTGCAAGTCATTGCTGTTACTGTTCTGAACAATCCATTCAGTGATCAGTTAAACATTGATTTTATGGCAGAGCGTGCACAACCATTGCAATGCAGGCTTTCT
>DAORJH010000536.1:0-1584 GCA_035438925.1 Bacteroidia bacterium
TCTTTTATGTGGGTGTGATGATGATGTTGATCGCAATGTGCTTTAAAGTTTCTGCTGCTCCTTTTCATTTCTGGGCGCCGGATGTGTATCAGGGTTCTCCAACTTTGATCACGGCTTTAATGAGTACAGTAGTTAAGACTGCGGCTTTCGCTGCCTTCCTTCGTTTGTTCTTGATTGGTTTTGCCGGAATCAGTTTAACGTGGACCGGAACTTTGGCCGGTGTGGTTGCACTTTCATTGATCATCGCCAACTTCAGTGCTGCTATGCAAAGTAATGTAAAACGTATGCTTGCTTATTCTAGTATCAGTCATGCTGCATTCATGTTAATGGTCATTCTTGCCAATATCAGAAGCAATCTGTCTATTGATGCGATCCTTTATTATTCGCTGGCTTATTCCATTGGCAGTATTGCCGCCTTCGGTATCGTGCACAACGTTACCCGTAACGGAAATGAAGAGATCTCTGCATTCAACGGACTGGCCAAAAGAAATCCGGTACTTGCCTTGTGTATGACCATTGCGATGTTATCCCTTGCCGGAATTCCGGTTACTTCCGGATTCTTTGCAAAGTATTTCGTTTTCACAACCATGATCGGTACAGGTTATAAATGGCTATTGATCTTAGCTGTTCTTACTTCAGCTGTAGGAGCTTATTATTACCTAAAAGTGATCATCGCCATGTACTTCAAGCAAAATGAAACGGAAGAAGCCGTAGAGATCAAAAGCTCGAATTCATTTGTGATTGCAGTGACGTCCATCATCGTTATCGCAATTGGAATAGTACCCGGAATCGTTGCAGAGATGTTTAAGTTCTGATCGAGAAACTTTCTTTATTCCTTAATGAACTTGACCTGGTCTCGCTGACCATTATTTCCTATAACATAAAGTGTATAAATTCCTTTATCCAGGACTTCGATGTTTAATTTAATTGGAGACCCCTTCTGGTTTTGATTTGCTTTTAGGCTCAAGGCATTTCGTCCAAGATTATCATAAACGAACACGTTTACCTCCGATCTCGAAAGCTCTTTGGTCAATTGAATTTCAATTTCGTTTCTGGCGGGATTGGGACGAACAGTGATCCTTTCGAGCAGTTCTGCGTTTGTATTCAAAATTTTAAATGTTTCGTAAGATTCTTTGCTTTTGTCTTTATCAAATAATCTTAGTCTGTAGATACTTGTTCCGTTTTTTTCAGGAAATTCATCCAGCACTTTGTAATTTAATTTTTCAGTCGAATTTCCTGCAGCCCTTGTTTTTTCAAGTAATTGAAAAGAACCGCCGTTCACACTCTTTTCAATCAAAAAATAATCTGAATTCTTTTCACTTGCCGTACTCCAATTCACCTCACAGCTTGATCCGGTATAATTAAGATCGAAAGAACTGAGTTCGATTGGAAGTACACAGTTGTTTGTGACAGCGAAGCTCGCCGTACGAGAGGTGCCGCAAGCATCGGTTACCAAACATTCAAAAGTAACAGTGCCGGGAGCAATTGGAGAGTAGGTTATGGTTGGTGTAGTTTGTAATCCGGGATTCCACAGATAAGTGAATGGCGAAACACCATACTGTGGCGTTGGGTTAAGAGTAACTG
>DAORJH010000537.1:0-1583 GCA_035438925.1 Bacteroidia bacterium
ATACGACCTTGTTCTGGTAGGAAAAGAAACCATTAATTACAACGGATCATCCGTTGGTGCCATGATCGCGGGAGAATTGGACCTTCCATTTGTTTCACTGGCAACCAAATTGGACATAAGTGGCACAAAATGCACATTGGAACAAGAAATAGAAGGTGGAACACAAGTTGTAGAATGCAATCTTCCATTGATCGTAAGCTGCGCGAAAGGAATGGCGGAACAAAGAATTCCGAATATGCGTGGTATCATGGCGGCACGTTCAAAACCTTTAGAAGTAGCTCCATCAACCGCTGGTGAAGCATTGACAAGTATCAAATCCTTCACGTTGAATCCGGGTAGAACAACTTGCAAAATGATGACAGAAGATCAGATGGATCAATTGGTTGCTTTGTTGCATACGGAAGCGAAGGTGATTTAAATTTACGAGGTACGATTGACGAAGTACGATTGACAAAACAAGAATGAATAGAAATAATAAGATTGAATTATGATTTTAGTTTACACAGAAATAAATAAGGGTCGCGTAAAAAAAGCTTCTCTCGAAAGTATTAATTATGCAGCTAAAATTGCAGCGCTTACAGGTAGTGGGGTAACTGCTTTTGTAAATAACGCCGATGCAGCTCAACTGGAAGAGATCGGAAAAGCAGGTGCTACAAAGATCCTTTCTGTAAAGAATTCTGAACTTGCACACGATAGTCAATTGATCAGTGCAGCGATGGAACAGGCTGCTAAAGCAGAAGGTGCGAAAGTGATCGTTTTTGCTTTCGACATCACGGGGAAGGCAGTTGCACCACGTTTGTCAGCAAAATTAAAAGCCGGACTTGTTGCAGGTGCCGTAGATGTTCCTGCACTCAATGGATCTTCTATGGAAGTGAAGAAAAATGTTTTCTCAGGAAAAGCGGTTGCAGTGTATTCAGTGAAGAGTGAGATCAAGATCATTTCGCTTCTGCCAAATAGTTCACCCGTTACGGCAGGTGAAAATAAAGCGACTATTGTTGATTTCAATCCGGATCTTTCCTCAGTGAAATCAAGGATAACTGTAAAAGAAACACGCTCTACGGATACTGCAGGAATGATTCCTTTGACAGAAGCCGAATTGGTTGTAAGTGCAGGTAGAGGATTGAAAGGTCCCGAGCACTGGAATATTGTTGAAGATCTAGCAAAGGCTTTAGGTGCAACAACAGCTTGCTCTCGTCCTGTTGCCGATATGCATTGGAGACCTCATCACGAACACGTTGGACAAACAGGATTTGCTATTCGACCGAATCTATACATCGCAGTTGGAATTTCAGGAGCCATTCAACATCTGGCAGGTGTGAATGGAAGTAAAACAATTGTTGTGATCAACAATGATAAAGAAGCTCCTTTCTTTAAATCTGCTGATTACGGAATTGTTGGAGATGCTTTCACTATTCTTCCTAAATTGACAGAAGCTGTGAAGAAATTTAAAGCCTCACAGAATTAATTATTTTTCTTACATTTAGGTTAAGTATATGAAAAAAGTTCGCCTGGAAATTGTGGGTTTATCATACAGCCAGACTCAAAGTGGAGCCTACGCGCTTGTTTTGGGAGAGAGTACAGGC
>DAORJH010000538.1:0-1578 GCA_035438925.1 Bacteroidia bacterium
TTTTGAATTCTTCTCTTGACAAGAAAGGATAAAGATCTTCCAATGGTGGAGATACCAATGTTCCATCCGGATTCAGATTGAAGGAAGTCTTAGGTCCCAATAATTGCATCGAATGAATGAATACTTCGCAAAGTACAGGACCGTCTTCTTTCAATACTTTTGGGATCATTGTTTTTGCTTCTTCCAGTGAATTGATCTTAAACGTCTTGAATCCGAAGGCTTCTCCTATTTTTTGAAAATCCGGACAAGTTACTCCGGAAGCTTCTCCGGAACCGGCAAATTTTTGTCCGAACAAATTATTTTGTGTGTGTTTAATAGTTAAATATCCATCATTGATGTACACAAATAATTTGATCGGGAGTTTGTGATAAATGATAGTCTGCATTTCCTGCAGATTCATCATCATGGATCCGTCTCCATTGATCAATACCACTCTTTTTTTATCTGCAGCAAAAGATGCACCCATTGCTCCCGGTAAGCCAAAGCCCATTTCTCCCAAGCCTGTTGAAGTGACCACACGTTGTTTTTCCTTCAACATGATACTTTGGTGGGTGCATGTCAATGCCGTTCCCATATCTGTTACAATGATCTCATCGTCGCTGAAATGCTTATTCATTTCATCAATGAAAGAGTAGGAGTTGAGTTTGCCGTCTTGTTCCTTGTGCATTCCGTTCGGTTCAACAAAAGGATATTTTTTTCTCAGTTTATCACAATAAGAGATCCATTCTGCAATAGCTTCTTTTGAAGGAGCATTTAATTTATCGTTCAATTCTTTCAGGAAATCCTTTGCATTAGCCTGTAGAAGCGTAAAAGTTTTATCTGACGCGAATTTATCCAGTTCCGTTGCATCAATATCAATGATCACCTTTTGTGCATCTCTGCCGAATTCTTTCAGGTCATAACCAACCTGTGGGATGGCCATGCGAGTCCCCACTGTTATAATGAGATCTGCATTCTGAACAATGAAATTGGCAGCTCTTTGTCCGTATGTTCCTGCTCTTCCGTAATTCAAGGGATGAGAGGAAGAGACCATGTCAATTCCGTTCCATGCAAGCAGAAAAGGCACTTTGAATTTTTCGATCGATCTGTGTAAAATATCTACGGATCCCGATAAACGAACACCATTTCCGAAAATGAAAAGTGGTCTCTTCGATGCAGAGATCAATTCGCTGATGAGTTTTATTTTTTCATCAAAGTTGGATACCTTTTTTTCTACCGGAGGCACGAAGGACTCTAAACTTGACGGATCTATTGTGGCTGCCTGTACATCTGTTGGAATATCGATCCAAACGGGACCGGGTCTGCCACTTTCTGCAAGGTAAATCGCTTTTTGAAATTCGTATTTTACTTTTTTTGGATCGGTAATGAGAACTGCATACTTGGTGATATTCTCAACCGTTTTTACAATATCAAATCCTTGAACGCCCCACATGCGCAGATTCTTGTGTTCTGATACAAATTGCGATTTCTCCTGTCCGGTTATAATGAGAACCGGAATGGAATCTGCCCAGGCATCAAGTGCCCCTGTGATGGCGTTCGTTGCCGCTCCACCCGAAGTTGTGATCATTACGCCTAAAC
>DAORJH010000539.1:0-1574 GCA_035438925.1 Bacteroidia bacterium
AAATCCATTGTATTAGAAGGAAAGAATGAAGGAGATTATAAGATCAAAGCAAATTATCCTGTCACAGTCACGTTTTATGATGTCAACCATCAAAAAGTAGGTTCCCTTGATCTTACAACCAATGAATTTGGCACAGTGAATGGTTCTTTTACAGCTCCACAGGGAGTTCTGAATGGTCAAATGTATATCTATGATGGTTATGGAACTGTTTATTTTTCTGTGGAAGAATACAAACGTCCGAAGTTTGAAACAAAATTGAATGAGGTCAAGGGTTCTTTCAGGATCAATGATTCAGTGATAGTTGGAGGTATTGCAAAAGCTTATTCCGGAAATGCGATCGATGGTGCAAAAGTGAGTTACAGGGTGGTTCGCAGAGTAAATTACCCGTATTGGTGGTGGTGGTACCGTTCGTATTATAACAACGCCTCTACAGAGATCAGCAGTGGAACTGTTTTGACGAATGATACAGGAGGATATGTCATAAAATTCAAAGCTTCACCGGATGAATCGGTATCAAAAAAATCACAAGCAACTTATTTGTATGAGATCTCTGCGGACGTAACGGATATCAATGGAGAAACACATAGTTCAAGATCGTATGTGCATGTAGGTTACCAGAGTATTGTTTTGTCGGTTGGTATGGAAGAAAATACCAATAAAGCAGACATACATCCCCTTACCATCACTGCAAACAATCTGAATGGAGTGGCTGAAGCTACAAAAGGGAATTTCTCTATCTATAAACTAAAAACACCACAAAGGATCTTTAGAAGTCGCCTGTGGTCTCAACCAGATCGTCACAGTTTAAGTAAAGAAGAGTATTACAAGACTTTTCCGAATGATCTGTATGCAGACGAATTGAACAGATACAAATGGGAAAAAGCAGAAAAAGTGTTTGAAATGGGATTTGACACAGGAATTAAAACAAAGCTCGATCTGAGTGCAGAATTAAAGAGTAAAGATCCCGGGGTTTATGTGATCGAAGCAGAATGCAAGGATAAATTTGGAGAGAATGTAAAAGCTTTTGCTTATTTCACTTTATTTGCTGCAGGTACTTCCGAGCCACCTTATGCCTGTACAGACTGGTTCTATAGTGGAGTGAGTACAGCTGAACCCGGAGAAAAAGGAAATTTCATTCAGGCTTCCTCTTATCCAAACGCAAATTATTTATATGAAGTAGAAGTAAAAGATAAAACCGTCCTGACAAAAACGATATCGGCTTCAATGAATTTGAATGAGATCAAGATTGAGGAAGTGCACAGAGGCAATCTGGCTTTTCACACCACTTTTATTAAACAAAACCGGTTGTATACACATGCTTCCGTGATCACTGTACCTTATACCAACAAAGCGCTGGATATTGAATTTTCCACTTTCCGTAATAAATTACTTCCCGGTGAAGAAGAAGAATGGAAAATGGTCATCAAAGATAAAAAAGGAGATAAAGTAACAGCAGAATTAATGGCTACGATGTACGATGCCTCACTGGATGCTTTCCGTTCGAATTATTGGTCCTTTGACATTTACAAAACTTATTACGGCAGAGCATCATGGGCTTCAGGTATTGGACATTC
>DAORJH010000540.1:0-1574 GCA_035438925.1 Bacteroidia bacterium
AAGATATTCCATTGCGAATTGTTTCCTATGGCGGCAGCCCGAATAATATCTCTGTTCTCGTGAACAGTACGCATAAAAAAGCGGCCTTGATCGCTTTGAATAAAGGATTGTTTCATTATAACGGATAAGAAATGTTCACTATCAAACAACTGGAAAAATTCAGCACACTTGAAACGCCTTTTTATTATTATGATCAGGCACTTCTTGATCGTACCGTTCAGGAGCTGAAGAAACACGCACCAAAGGAATATCATATTCATTATGCATTAAAGGCGAACGCTAGACCAGAGATCCTTGAAATGTTCCGATCGAATGGAATAGGGGCCGATTGCGTGAGTGGTAACGAAGTGAAAAGAGCGGTGGAATGTGGATTTGATAGATCAAAGATTGTATTTGCCGGAGTTGGTAAAAGTGATAAAGAGATCAATTACGCTTTGGATCATGACATTTTCTGTTTTAATGTGGAAAGTGTTCCTGAACTCGTTGTGATCGATGAACTGGCAGGTAAAAAAAATAAAAAAGCAGCAGTCGCTTTGAGAATTAATCCCAATGTGGATGCCTATACGCATAAGTACATTACAACCGGGCTCGAGGAAAATAAATTCGGGATCAATCCCTATGAATTTGAAATGGTGATCGGTGAATTAAAAAAACTGAAACATGTGGAATTGATCGGACTCCATTTTCATATTGGCTCTCAGATAACCGATCTGACTCCTTTCAAAAAATTATGCAGCAGAGTGAATGAGATCAATAAATGGTTTTTAAATAAAGGATATTTACTCCAGAACATCAATTTGGGAGGAGGATTAGGCATCAACTATCAGGACCCTGAAACCAATGCCATTGTTGATTTTAAAAATTTCTTTCAGGTATTTAATACCTCCCTTGAACTTCAGAAAGATCAGCAAGTGCATTTTGAATTGGGGAGATCTCTTGTTGCACAATGTGGAAGTTTGATCTCAAGAGTATTGTATATCAAAAAAGGCATCAATACAAATTTTGCCATTCTGGATGCGGGGATGACAGAGTTGATCCGTCCCGCACTTTATCAGGCTTTTCACAAAATTGAGAACTTAAGCGCATCAGTCATTCGAAATGAAAAAAAGACCGAGAAATATGATGTTGTAGGTCCAATTTGCGAGAGCAGTGATTGTTTTGGAAAGGCAGTTGAACTTCCGGTTTCTGAGCGTGGAGATCTTCTTGCTATCAGAAGCGCCGGAGCCTATGGAGAAGTAATGAGCAGTCGTTATAACTTACGTGAAGATGTGAAGGGATATCTGTTCTAGCACATGAGAAAGATGCAAGTGTCAGCTTGTCACAAAAATCTGTTCATTTTTCCGATACCGAGGCCTTTTTCTGAATTTTTGACCTTATAATTAAGCCAAAAGCAGTTTGGTACGATTAATGCACTTACATTTGCGCAAAATTTTCATTAAAACTAAATTATAGATAAGTATGGCAAAAGTAAATTTTAAACCTCTGGCAGACAGAGTGCTTGTTGAGCCTGCACAGGCTGAGACCAAAACAGCAGGTGGAATCATCATTCCTGATACAGCAAAAGAAAAACCAAT
>DAORJH010000541.1:0-1562 GCA_035438925.1 Bacteroidia bacterium
GGCTTGTTCGATCTCAACCATTGAGGTCTTATCGCTGCTGTACGTTATCGTGGCGATCTTTGTTTTTTCGTCCCAGTTACAATTTTTCACCCCCTTGATATCAGCTGCATTTTCGATACGTTTCTTACACATGTCGCAATTGCCTTTCACGCTCAGCGTAGTTGTGATGGTTTGCGATTTAATTTGAAATCCTGCAAAGAGGATGAAGATTAAAATTAGATTTTTCATTTTTTCAATTATTTAAATAGATTTATAAAACAAATTTCACTGAACTGAAAGTTCAGATAACAATCAATAATACAATCTAGATCAGATAATTAAAACAGATTTTAATTCAAGAATTTCCCGTCCACCACTCGGTGGTTTGTCGAAAACAAATAGAGTGTGGAGAATTGAATGTTCATCAATTAAAATAGGTTTGAAGAAATTAGTTGGAAGATCAAAATGAGAACTTACCGGAGCAATGATCTTATAGGAACTTACTTCTGAATAAGAATCATTGAACTGTGCAATGACCTTTACTTCGTTCTTACAGCAATCAGAATCTTCTTCTTCTTCCATGCCCTCGCAACAGGCATCCGGTTTAAATACTGCTGAAACGCTTTCTAATTCGCCGCCACAGTAATGATAGTAAATAGGAACACCAATGCTGTTCGCTAAGTAAATACTTGTGACAAGGGCAAAAAGAAACTTGAAAGCTTTCTTCATAGGATAAAATTAATCAATCGGAAAGGTAGTCCCAAGTTATTTGTGATTTTTAACGTTCCATCATGATAAATACGCGTTATTTCCATCAAGAATGCACTGTTAAAAACATTCTGATTCCTTGGTCTCCTTGCTGGTTCCAATCCTTTAATTTTATAAAGATGATGCGGATACTTTTTTTACTCACTCTTTTTGTCTTTTTCTCAGGTTTTTATGATCCTGAACCGAAAAAGCCCGGTTATGATCCTGATTTACCTGATGCAAAAATGGAAAAGTGGGTTGATTCTGTTTTTAATTCCTTGAGTCAAGATCAACGTCTTGCTCAATTGTTCATGGTGGCAGCTTACAGTAACCGTGATATGAAACACGTGAAGCAGATCAGAGAATTGATCGTGAATCAAGGGATCGGTGGATTGATATGGATGCAGGGTGGTCCGGTTAAACAAGGAAAACTCGCGAATTACTATCAAACACAGGCCAAGGTGCCATTGATGTGTAGTATAGACGGAGAGTGGGGACTTGCCATGCGATTGGATAGTACCCCAAGATATCCAAAGCAAATGACTCTGGGTGCGATCCAAAATGATTCGCTCATTTACGAAATGGGTAAGCAAATTGCATTGGAATGTAAACGAATGGGGTTGCATGTGAATTTTGCGCCCGTAGTTGATGTGAACAATAACCCGAATAATCCTGTGATCGGAATGAGGAGTTTCGGCGAGAATAAATTTGAAGTTTCAGAGAAAGCATATATGTACATGGCCGGAATGCAGGATCAGAATGTGATGGCCAATGCCAAACATTTTCCGGGACATGGAGATACAGACAGCGACTCTCATAAAACCCTTCCTTTTATT
>DAORJH010000542.1:0-1560 GCA_035438925.1 Bacteroidia bacterium
CCACCATATCCTTTGTTCTTTTCGTGACGAATCACATGTTTGATGCCAATGTTCTTTGCCACTTCCATGGTGTTGTCGGTACTGTAATCATCTACTAAAACAACATCATCTACAATTTCGAATGGAATCTCATCATAGGTCTTCTTCAGGGTTAAGGCCGCATTATATGCCGGCAGGACTGCAATTATCTTTTTTCCGTTGATCATACGTTGAGCAAAAATAACAAAGTTTAATGAATTTACAGGTTTAAATATAGTCAAATAAACGTATTTTTAATGCAAAATAGTGTTTCTCAAAAAACTACATAAACTTACCCTTCAGTCATTCATTCCGCCCTTCTTTGTAACGCTGTTTGTCAGTGTTTTTCTCTTTTTTCTGGTAACGGTTGTGATCACTTATCTTGATGATTTCATTGGGAAAGGACTACGCACAACGGATCTTTTGATTCTCTTTTTCTATGCCTATGTGGCCTGGATCCCCCAGTGTATTCCTCTTGCAGTTTTATTGGGATCCATCATGAGTTTTGGGAATATGGCCGAGAATTATGAGCTAGCAGCCATGAAGTCTTCCGGTCTTTCTCTCTTCAGAATTCTGAAACCGGTTTTTATTTTCATTCTTTTTCTTGCATTGGGTACTTTTCTATTCAATAATTTTGTTATGCCCGTTGTGCAGCTGAAATTTCAGTCCTTACTCTGGGATATCCGGCAGAAGAAACCTACCGTGAGTATCAAGGAAGGGATCTTCTACAATAAGATCGATAATTACAGTATTCGGGTAGGAAAAAAGTCGAAGAACAAAGAAACCTTGAAAGAGATCTATATCTACGATCACAGTCAACATGTTGGGAACAACATTCAAATGTACGCCAGTGAAGGGAAGATGACCACATTGGCAGATAGCAGCGCCATTGTCTTGACCTTAAGAGACGGAAATCGTTATGAGGAGATCCGAAATTCAAATGTCGGAAGCAATAAAAGAACACTTTCTCAGTTGAATTTTAAGCAGCTGCAGGTGAATATTGAATTGCTGGATTTTAAATTGAAACGTTCAACAGAAGAACAATGGAAGGGCAATGAAAACATGCTGAACATCTGGCAGATCGATTCTGTGGCTGATTCTACTGCGCGTAAATTAGGAAATAAATACAGGGAAATTAACAGACACGTGAAAGAGAATTTTCATTTTCGTACAAATACGATCATGAATACGATGGAGAAGGAGAAAAAAGAATTTAAAAGTGTAAGGCAATTCTTTGATAGTTTGAACAATGATGAATTCCGTCTTTGCCTTGATTACGCTTTGAACAATACACGTACCAATGCCGGTTATCTCGACGGTACCATGGTGAGTCTGAAAAATGATGAAATGGAAAGACTGCGTTTCTTAACCGAGTGGCATAAAAGAATAGTGGTTAGTTTCGCTTGCATCATTCTGTTCTTTGTAGGAGCGCCTTTAGGAGCAATCATCAAAAAAGGTGGATTGGGATTGCCTGTGGTCATTGCCGTATTTTTTTTCCTTGCTTATTTTATATTGACAGAGGCTTTCACCAGTTTGGCATAT
>DAORJH010000543.1:0-1528 GCA_035438925.1 Bacteroidia bacterium
CCGAGGCTTCGCGACTCATGGTATGTACGCCACGATGTATATTAGCATTGTAATTAGAATAATATTCATCGATCCTTTGAAGAACTTGAACAGGCTTCTGCGTTGTAGCTCCATTGTCAAAATAGATCAGGGGGCTGTTATTCACCTTCCTTTTCAGAATTGGAAAATCGTCAATGTAGGACGAAAATTCTTTTGTATGGAGGATTTTTTCCAATGTCGGTTAATTAAGTCCAAGTCTGTTCTCTATCTCTTCTTTGACCCCTTCAATTCCTATCTTTTCAAGTACTTCTCCGGCGAAGGCGTTGAGTAAAAGTTTATTTGCATTCTCTCTGCTGATCCCTCTTGCATTCAGATAGAACATGGCTGATTCATCGATCTTTCCGGTAGAAGTTCCGTGAGAGCATTTCACATCGTCAGCATAGATCTCCAGCTGTGGTTTTGTATTCACTGTTCCATCATCACTTAATAGAATATTTTTGCTGCTTTGATACGCATTCGTTTTCTGAGCGTCTTTTCTTACATAGATCTTGCCATTGAAAACACCGGTACTCTTGTCATCTACAACTCCTTTATACAATTCATGACTCTCGCAGTTAGGCTTTTGGTGATCCATTAAAGTGTGATTGTCGACCAGTTGTTCTCCTTTGGTAAGAAACAAACCATTCAGATGTGTTTCGCAATACTCACCATTCATCAATACCTGATGATTATTCCTAACTACTGAACCACTCAAGGTTAGCGTACTATTGTGATAATATCCTTTTTTGTCTACTCGGATATGATTGTTGTTGACCGAAAAACCATTTTGCTTTTCATCCTGAATAGTAACGGTGCGCAGGATCGCAGACTCGTGAACGATCTTTTCACTGAGATAATTACTGAATAGACTATCGTTTGAAAAATTCAAATGTTCTTCGATCAGATCGAGCTGGGAACCGGAGACTACTTCTATCAGATTACGTGGATTGATAAAAAATGCCTTTTCTGCTGTGCTGATATAAAAAACACGAACTGTCTTGTTTGAAGAACTCTTACCTGCACGTAAATAAAATCCATCACCTGCATAGGCTGTGTTCAATGCGATGAATGGATCTGTTGAAGGATCTGCAACGGAGGTGATCTTGCCGAGATGTTCAGATGGCAGATCACTTAGTTTGCACAGAAACATTTCTTTTTCATTGACTTTATCGCTGATGCCGGGCTCATAATTTCCATTCACAACAAAAATATTAATGGCATCTTTCTTTTTGATCTTCTCTGAATCAAATTCATTCGATCTTATTTCCTTCAAGTCACTGAATTTTTTGCGGATCACAGATTCGAGATCACAATATTTATACTCTTCCTGTTTTTTTCCGGGAAGACCATTCTTCTCAAGATAAGACAAAGCTTTAGAAAGTGCATCATTTCCAATGAATGATACTTTGCCTGAGCTTAGTGTTAAAAAATCGGTCAGTGATTTTGCGGTATTTGTTTTTTCAGCGATCATCATCTGGATTAATTAAACAGTGGCATCAAATTCTTTTTT
>DAORJH010000544.1:0-1524 GCA_035438925.1 Bacteroidia bacterium
AGATAAACAACATTCTTGGTGTATTCTACAATGGGAGAAGCATCACTGGCAATAAAGAAATCATCCGGACCCACACCGATCACCATGGGACTTCCCTTCTTTGCAGCCACTAAAATATCCGGATCGTTCTTATCCATCACCACAATGGCATAAGCGCCTATCACTTGTTTCAAAGCGGCAAGCACGGCAGCACTCAATTTACATTTCTCATGCACCATCACATCTTCGATCAGGTGTGCAAGTACTTCTGTATCTGTTTGTGATAAAAAAGTATGTCCTCTTTTCTTAAGTCCTTCTTTGATGGAAGCGTAATTCTCAATGATCCCGTTATGAATGATGACCAGATTCTTTGTTTGAGAATAATGTGGGTGAGAGTTGACATCATTCGGTTCACCATGCGTTGCCCAGCGTGTGTGACCTATACCAATATCTCCACTTCTATCTTTGTCCTTTATAAAATCAAGGAGATCGCTGACCTTTCCCTTGCGTTTATAGACATTGAGTTCTCTTTTGGCATTGAGTAAGGCTACACCGGCACTATCGTACCCTCTGTATTCTAAACGTTGCAGACCTTTTATGATGATGGGATAAGCTTCACGCTTTCCGATGTATCCAACTATACCACACATACTTTAAGAAATTATGGTTTAACAGAAAATAAATTTACAAAAATTATCCTATCATTTTAAGAAAGTTCACCTCTTTTTGAGTGAGGAAACGGTATTTTCCTCTTGGAATATCCTTCTTTGTCAATCCTGCAAAGGCAACGCGATCAAGTTTCAGTACTTCGTAGCCCAGGTGCTCGAACAAACGACGCACAATACGGTTTCTGCCACTGTGGATCTCGATCCCAATTTCTTTCTTTCCTTCTCCCACAAACGCCAGATCATCTGCCGCTATCATTCCATCTTCCAGTTCCACGCCATCGATAATGGATTTGAAATCTTCCGGCTTCAATCCTTTATTCAAACTAACATGGTATAATTTTTTGATACCATATTTTGGATGGGTTAATTTTTTTGTCATTTCCCCATCATTCGTCAGCAATAAAAGTCCTGTTGTATTTCTATCCAATCTTCCTACCGGATACACTCTTTCTCTGCAAGCACCCGCAATTAATTCAAGAACTGTTTTTCTTTCCTGAGGGTCATCCATGGTGGTGATGTAATCTTTTGGTTTGTTCAATAGGAGATACATTTTTCTTTCATTCTTTACCGCTGCATCTCCGTATGTAACTTTATCCCCATCCTTGATCTTGTAACCCATTTCGGTGATCACAACTCCATTCACTTTCACCGTTCCGCTTTTTATGAGATTATCCGCTTCTCTTCTTGAAGCGATGCCGGAATGCGCTAAATATTTATTCAAACGTGTTGTTCCGTCATCTACCTTTACTTTTCTGCTTTCCGGTTTATCGTAACGCTTATGTGATTTATCATAAGAACCTTTGAAGCCCTGACCTTCTTCGAGTTCATCGTATTTCAGACGTTTCTCTCCGTACTTTTCTTTTTTATCATTCTTACT
>DAORJH010000545.1:0-1524 GCA_035438925.1 Bacteroidia bacterium
CCTCATCAATAACAAAGAGTGGGGTTACCAGAAACTGAACAGCGCAATTCACATGGGCCTTGAACACAATTACCGCTACGGAAGAGGATCCGGAAATATTCTGATGAACGTAAGAACAGCTGCTTTTACCCATGATTATGATTTCTCTTCAGCCAGTATTTGTGCTGTGAATAAGAATGATCTTGGCAAGATCAACATCAATACAAGGGTCTTTGGTCAGATCGGATTCGGAACAAAATTACCATCTGAATCGATGTTGTTTGCGGCAGGCGCTAACAATGAAGACTTAATGGAAAACAAGTACACGCGTGCGATGGGATTCATTCCGCCGGAGTGGGGAGGCTACGGAAATGTAACGAATCACTTTACTGCCGGTGGAGGATTGAACCTGAGAGGTTATTCCGGTTATTTACTTGCTGAGCTAAATGAGGATGGTACTTATTCTTACAATTACAAAGGAACAACAGGCGCTTCCTTTAATACGGAACTTGAGTTCGGGGAACTATTTTCTTTTTTCAATCCACGCTTTTTACACAACAGCATTAAATTTCAACCTTATCTATTCGGAGACGCAGGTTTCATCAATAAAAATGCACCCGGAACGGCCAATGTAATGACAGATGTGATGGTGGATGCAGGTGTTGGTGCAACTTTCAATATTGTTAGATGGGGTCAGCTGAGTGGTCTCAAACCATTAAGTATTCGAATAGATTGTCCGTTCTTCATTAATAGACTTCCTTACGAAGAGAATGATTATGTACAGTTTCGCTGGATGATCGGGATCAATAAAGCATTCTAATAAAAAATCCCCTCCGACACACACACGGAAGGGATTTAAAATGTACCGAAGTACGGAACTCAACAAAACAGTATGAGTATTATTAACTTGTACATTTATACGCCCACTAAAATGCATTGGTTGGGAGTTTTTTCAAATAACGGTTTAAATATCTGAATTACAGTTAATTAAAAATGTAATGCTGAGATTACGGGAAATAAAAAAGGCCCTCACTTGAGGGCCTTTTGATTAGGATTTATCTTCTTTCTTACTTTTCTTTCCTTTCGGCTTGTGAGCTGAAACGATGATCTCATCCTTTTCTTTGTTGTAATCCACTTCAATTTCATCTCCTTCACTCAAATTACTTTTAATGATCTCTTCTGCCATTGGATCTTCAAGGTATTTCTGAATCGCACGTTTCAATGGTCTTGCTCCGTAGTTTGGATCGAAACCTTTTTCGACAATATAATCCTTTGCGGCATCGCTGATCTTGATGGTATAGCCTAAACCGGTTACTCTTCCGAATAAATTAGCAAGTTCAATATCAATGATCTTATGAATATCTTCACGTACAAGCGAATTGAACATGATCACATCATCAATACGATTCAGGAATTCTGGAGCAAAGGCTTTCTTCAATGCATTTTCAATTACTCCTTTTGCAGCATCGTCCTGCGCATCTGTTCTTGCCGCAGTTCCAAACCCGACGCCTGTTCCAAAATCTTTTAACTGACGAGCACCTATAT
>DAORJH010000546.1:0-1500 GCA_035438925.1 Bacteroidia bacterium
ATAATATTTTTCTGAATAAAGTTCTGTTATCTCAGCATCATTCAGCTGTGGTTCCATGAATTCCGCTGTGCATTGCGGGCAGGACCAGATCTCATGCTTTCCTTCCAGCACAAAATTCTTTTTCAGTTCTTGGGATCCGCAAATATTACACTTCATGTCAGCTTGCTTTGTTAAGATGTATTCTATTGATCTGAATCGCTTTTGTACCCTTGTTCTCGAAAATTATCTTATCTATCTTTCCTGCATACCATTTGTAAAAACTGCTCACGCGAATCAAATAGACTTCTTCTTTTTCTGATGGAACAAGATCGAATTCAAGTGTAGATCGTACACATGATTGGTCTTTAAGGTATATTCTTAGTGTCTGAGTTGTATCTGCATTGTAATTCAAATGAAGGACCAGGTGATTTCCTTTGGTTTTATCTATTGATAGAGGAATGGAGAGTGAATCCGAATTACCTGAAGCAATTGTTCTGTTCTTGGTGTCGTTAAAAAGTACACTTTCATCTTTCAAATTATGATCGTATGTTCCCCAGATATGGGGAAGTTTTGTCAATTGAATATGGTCAGGATAGATCTCCGTATCATCTTTCAGAAGAACTTTATTTGTATCAGGTGTACCCCTATTCAATGCATTCTTTTTCCAAATGCGGTATCCGTCAATGAGCAGGTGTGGACTGTAATTCTGATAAATATATTCTGCGATCTTATAACGGAGAAAATGAGTAGGGGCATGTTCGGTCCTTGGTCCGGATGTTCTTGAAAAGATCACATAAGGAATGTCGTAATTCGCCAGGTCCTTGACGAAATATTCTTGCAGAAAATCATTGTGACTGCAGATTGGGTTTTGGAAGAAGTAGGAGGGAGTTCGTTTTTGCGTAAAATAGTAGAGCATGGGTGAATCTGTGAAGTCGAGGAATGTTTGATCACCACCCAGATTATCATTCATAAAGTCGATCAGATTAGAATTCTTTAAAGCCTGCATACCCGAACGATCGCTTATTTTTCTGACTTCTGTTAAAGTTGAGCTAAGCGTTTTTTCGCTGATTTTTTCCAGTACAGAAGAACTTCCTTCCGGTTTTGGATATTTGTAATTGGTGATGAGAAGAAGCGAAAGAGAGCCGTAAGAAATGAAACGAAGTGTGTGATTCAGATTGGTCAGAACAAAAAGAGAACCGATCAGGATCAAATAGATGAAGGAGGAGGCATACGTATCAATTCCCTCCAATAAACTATGTCTTACTAATCCTCTCTGAAAATTTGCCAGGTAATAAATAATGATGGCGATCAGTGCAAAAAAGGCTCTCTTTTGTTTTTTGGAGATATTTAATTTAGTCAACTGAAATAATGTGACTCCTGCAATGATTAATGCCAAGGAAGGAAATACAAAATAATGCATCTGATAAGCATCTTGTCTGCGATCACCGATCACTGTATAGGCATAGGATTGAACGGATGAAAGATAATTCAGTGCAGCGCGAAATTTACTGAACGGATCGA
>DAORJH010000547.1:0-1491 GCA_035438925.1 Bacteroidia bacterium
TTTAAATTAAATGCGCCTTTAATTCAGGAGAACGAGCCAGGCGTCTTTTACTCTTTTAGCATGAAGAAGCGTTTGTGCATATTTGTGTTTTTCTTCAATGCTTGAAAATTGATTATTAATATTGCCACTATTCTTTATATCCTCCTCAGTTGGTAAATTTTCTACGCTGCCAAGTAAACCAAGATCATTTCCTGTCAGAACTTTACTACTTTTTATTTCAACAGGCAGTTGATCAATTCCAATTCCTATCGTTGTAATTGGTTTTTCAACTTCGAATAAAGAATCTCCGTTTGCTCTGCAATAGAAATTATCTCCCATACGAGCTACCAGATCTATCTTTTTTGTATCAATATTCTTATCTTCATTCAATACGCTTTCATCAATGTGAATTCGGATGATCTCACAGATAACAAGATTTCCTGCACCACCTGCTTTTCCAAGTTCTTTTATTTCTAAAACCTTGCATTCCATTTGAACGGGACTTTCCTTAACTCTGAAAGGTTTGATCAATTCAGAAGCGATCGGAGTAAACCCGGCCTTTTCAAATTCATTAATTCCTTTTGGGAAGGGACTGCTTGCCAGACTCGTTTGCTGTACGATGGAGTAAGTTACAACATTGATGACAACTTCAGGAACTTCACGGATATTTAATAATGTGTCTTTAGGCGCTCCCGTTCTGCCACTGTATGCAGGCGAAAAGACTGCGATCGGAGGATTAGAGGAGAAGATATTAAAAAAACTGAATGGTGCTAAGTTGGCTTGTCCGTCCTTACTGATCGTACTGGCAAAACAAATTGGCCTTGGTGCGATTGCATTTTGCAAATACTTCTGCAAAACCGGAATAGTAAGTTCTTTCGGGTTCAGACTCAACATACGAACTACTAAGGTACAAAAAAGGGAGTTTTCTTAGGGTTTTGTTGATAAATGACAGTATTGTGAATGGAATTCAAAAAAAAAGCCCCGATAATGGGGCTTTTTACTTCTAGCAATACTTAAATTATTTTCTTTCAGCCTCTGATAATGAAGCATTAAACTGGTCTTTTGGATTGAAACGTTTGATAGTTTCAGGTAAAGGATCTTGTTTTGCATTCTTTCGATTCTCCTGCCAAAACTGAACAGCTTCATTGTAATCAATCGGTGTAGGTTTGGCATAAGATGAATATTGTCTTGTGTCGCCAGGACCCCACACTGGATCATTACCAAATCGGTGGTCTTGAAAATGAACACGTTTTGCAATAACACGGTAAGAGAAAGGAGCATTTGAATTGCCATTATTTCTCTCCTTAACGGTGAATGATGTACTGTTTTTAATAACATAAACATCTTGTGATTCACCTTCCATCTGAACAAAAACACGCAAAGGATGTTTGTCATCTATCACAACTGTTTCCAGAAATAAAGCATCCAGATTGATCACAGCCTGGCCATTTGATAATTGGCCACTACCGAAATCTTCAAACCAAACCTCTGGTGACTCCATGCAATATAATA
>DAORJH010000548.1:0-1489 GCA_035438925.1 Bacteroidia bacterium
TCAGCGAAATAATATCCCGAGTGCTGATTTTTTCCTTGTTGAAAAAAGAGAACAGATAGCCAAATATGCCGACTTCTTTCCTTTTTTTCAAAAACTGAGAAAAGGAGGCTATGACGGAAAGGGGGTTTGTAAATTGGCTGCATTGAATCAAATTGAAAAAGCATTCGATCAACCGAGTGTGCTTGAGAGACTGGTCGATTACGAAAAAGAACTTTCTGTTATTGTTGCCAGAAGTGAAAATGGAGAGATCTCTGCTTTTCCTGTGGTAGAATGTGAATTCAATCCTTCTGCCAACTTGGTAGAATTTCTTTTTAGTCCGGCAGAAATCAAAAAGAGCGTAGAAAAAGAGGCAGTAGCTATTGCCAAAAAAGTAGCAGAGAAATTGAATATTGTCGGACTCCTTGCAGTGGAACTTTTTCTTACAAAGGATGGAAAGATCCTGGTGAATGAAATTGCACCAAGACCCCATAACAGTGGACATCAGACCATAGAGGGCAATATCACTTCTCAATTCGAACAATTATGGAGGGCGATCTTGAACCTTCCATTGGGAGATACCTCCATCTGTAAAGCCAGTGTGATGATTAATTTACTGGGAGAATTCGGGTTTGAGGGTCCTGCCGTTTATAAAGGAATGGAAGATGTACTTAAATTCAGCGGCGTTTATGTTCATCTTTACGGTAAATATGAGACCAAACCTTTCAGAAAAATGGGGCATGCCACCATTGTGGACAATGACCTTTTAAAAGCAAGAAAGAAGGCCCTTATTGTAAAAGAACTTCTAAAAGTTATTGCCTGATATTAGGATATTTTGGATAACTAATACTTTTCCGTCTCCAATTTTTTACTAATTTAGATTAGCATAATTGTTCTTTATTGCATTTGCAATTTGACAAGGTTTAAATTAATAACTCTATTACTCTTATTCACCTGTTTTCTTCAGGCGCAGGTCAATCCTTTTATTTACGAAACCATCACTGCTCAGTTAAAGGATAGTGACCTTGTCCATTTCAATCAGGCGCGTCATGATTTCGAACAAGATTATTTTCTGGAAGCTATTCCTTCTCTTGAAAAGATCTATTCTCATAACAGCAAGATCCCGGAACTTAACTTTTTATTGGGAATCTGTTATTCGTATCACGTCAATCAAAATTTAAAAGCACTTGAATATTTTAAGGTTGCAGAGATGAATTCTGACAAGATTGAAGGATTTTACTTTAACATGGCTTATGCGTACGAGAAGAATGACAGCATACAAAAGGCCATTCACTTCTACCAAAAGGCACTCGAAAAAAGCAAAGAGATCGGACATTCAGAGGAAATACAAAACGAGATCCGTTTTCGCATGAACCGTTGTCGTAAAATAACGGAATACCGAAATAAGCAAAATCTTGTCACGATCAAAAACATAGGGTCACCTGTTAACACCGAAGCATCCGAGTATTGTCCACTTATAACATCCAATGAATCCGTCATGATCTTTACTTAT
>DAORJH010000549.1:0-1468 GCA_035438925.1 Bacteroidia bacterium
TGTTACATTGATCAGGTGATCCGTGTCCTTAAAATAGCTTTTTCGGGTATTAGCAAATTCGCTTTTGTTTTTGCAGTATTCTTAATTTCTCAGAGCGAAATTTATTTTGCACAACGTGTATTCAGCCGAGGTTCCGATATTTTTGGTTGCAGGGTATTCATTGAGAATAAAGGGCAGTTCGATAAAGTACTTCCTGATAATGAGAAAGTGTATTTTGCCTACGAGAACACCAATGAACGTATTTATTTTACAGAAAAAGGTCCGGTTTACAATTTGATTGAAAGACCTGAATTCACAGAACGAATGCGTGAGCGTGGTGAAAAAGGAAAGAAAGTAAAGGTAAAGCCGGAAGTAGCTCATTTTGTTCGCGTACGATGGTTGAATTCAAATCCGGCACCTGCGATCGTAGAGTCTGAAAAGCAAAATCATTATTTCACCTATGGTGGACCTGAACTTAATTCTTCCACCTATAAAAAGATCACCTATAAGAATGTTTATCCCCTGATCGATATAGAATATCTGATGCCAAAGGATAAAGAGCATGGAGTTAAGTACAATATCATTTTACATCCAGGAAGTGATCCTTCTAACGTGAAGATCTCATACGAAGGTGAAGTGAAAAAAGTAAGTCTTAAGAAAGGAGAGGTTCATATTAAAACAAGCAGAGAGGAAATTGTTGAGCATTTACCGCTGGCTTTTTATAATGAGAATAGAACTGAAATATCATGTTCGTACACCTTGTTGAATAAAACGATCTCTTTTCATTTAGATCCACAAGCTGACCTTAGTAAAACAATTGTGATCGATCCCTGGGTAACAATAATTACGGGTATGCCTTCAGGAAACCTTGCTTATGATGTTGATCATGATGGTACCGGAAACACATTCATCTACGGAGGACTTAATCAGGTGAAAGTCTCAAAATACGATATTGCAGGAAATCTTCTTTGGACTTTTCCTGGAATTGTTGGAGGGATTTCCTGGACGGCGCAGGGTCCGGGTAATCCATATATCGGAAATTTCGCAGTCAACAGAAATACAGGTAAAACTTATATTGGACAAGGATATGTTATAAACAATGATGGTCGTATCATTCGACTCGATGCTTTAGGAAATTATGATAATTGGGTAACTCCACCTCTCTTTACTGTTGAAGTGTGGGATATGATCTATCACTGTCCATCAGGAAGGATGTTTGAATTGGGAGGATCCACCATCCTCAATCTCTCTGGAGGTTTGATCGATCAGCAAACCGGAACTGTACAGGTTGCGAATTTTACGGGTTTAGGTTCTACGGGACAAGATGTACTTTCTACCACCATTGACGATGCAGGAAATATCTTCGCCATTTATGCTAGCCTGGGAACTCCAGCTACCAATAACAGGATTTTGAAAGTGAATAATACATTCAATGGAAACGTTTGGATGGTGCCAAGTACTTATACAACATTTGGAGAAGCTTATAATA
>DAORJH010000550.1:0-1466 GCA_035438925.1 Bacteroidia bacterium
TTCCACATTGGTTTTACCACTCGCAAACAATAAACTTTCATCCATACTCACATAGACTTTCCCATTCTTTTGAGTAATTGTCAACCCTTTATTTTCAAATCCTAAGAGGGCATCGCTGAGTTTTTTCTTTAGGTCCGCCGCAGCCTGATCTTTTTTGCGTAGAATTTCTTCTAGTTCATTTACTCTTGCTTCTCTTTGTTTTAAAGCTGCACTGGTTTCATCCAATTCCTGCTTCTGTTTGTTCAATCTGGCTTCAAGCGCTCTTAACTCATCTTCTTTTTTCAGCAATTGCTCTTTTGTTAATTGCAGATCCCCGCTTAATTTGGCATTATCACTGGCGCTTCCTGCTAATAATTTATTCAAACGATCCATAAGAGATTGGTTCAGCTGATCGAGCTTATCGTATTTACCTGTCAGATTTCTATAGTTACTTCCAATGATGTTGGTGTCTCTTTTGAGTCCCCCGTTCTCTTTCTCAAATTTCACTAATTGTTCTTTGGCTTCATTGAGTTTGGCCTCATTCTCCTGAGCGCTTTTTTTGATTGCCGCCAATTCCGTTTCACATGCTTTTTGCTTTTCCTTGCACTCTTCCAGTTGACGGGCAGGTACGCAGGCAAATGCAACTAATCCACAAAGGGATATGATCGCTATATAATTTTTCATCATGTTTAAAATTAGTTTTAATTACAGGATAGAAATGACAAATGTTAGCTTGTTTTTAACGACACAATGTGTACAATTTTGCTATTTTTACTCAGTGTCAATTTACACTGAATATGAAAATTAACAATATAGAATCTTATAATCAGGCCTATGATCTGAGTATAAAGGATCCGGAAACCTTTTGGGCCAAGGTAGCAAACGATTTTGTCTGGAAAAAGAAATGGGATAAAGTTCTTGAATGGAATTTTACTGAACCGGATGTGAAATGGTTTCTGAATGCGAAACTGAACATAACCGAGAATTGCATGGACCGGCATTTGAAGGATAGAGGAGATAAAAAAGCCATCATCTGGGAACCGAATGACCCGAATGAAAAAGGACGCACCTTTACCTATAAAGAACTTCACGCTGAAGTTTGTCGCTTTGCCAACGTACTTAAAAAGAACGGGGCTAAAAAAGGAGATAGAGTTTGCATCTACATGCCTATGGTTCCTGAACTGGCCATTGCTGTTCTGGCTTGTGCGCGCATAGGCGCGATCCATTCAGTTGTTTTTGGAGGTTTTTCATTTAAGTCTTTGTCCGACCGAATTCATGATGCAGATTGTAGTTTAGTGATCACTGCAGATGGCGCATTCAGAGGAGCAAAAGATATTCCTTTGAAAAGTGTGGTGGACGAAGCACTTTTAACTTGTCCCACAGTAAAAAATGTGATCGTGTTAAAAAGAACCGGTATCAGCATCAACATGCAAAGGGAAAGAGATAAATGGTGGCACGATGAAATTGATAAAGTCAATGTGGCTTGT
>DAORJH010000551.1:0-1446 GCA_035438925.1 Bacteroidia bacterium
TTTTTACTGTACATTTTGTGCTGCCCAGCAGAATAAAACAGCAGCCTTGATAGCACAACTGGACAACAAACAATTTGTTATCGATCATAATGCAAAAGCAAGCTTTTCCTATACAAGTAAAGCTGCCAATAAACTGATACGAAAAGGGACAAAAGTCAGAAAGGAATTATTTATCGCCCTATCTGACTCGAACAAAGTGATCATGGTTCAATTGATCTTATGTAATATCTATTTTAAGAAAGCAACGTTCGCCGGTCCGAAAATGATAACCGAGAATGACGATCACGTATATAAATACTTTTTAGGAGAAGAGAGCGGAGAGGGATTGATCATTTCGGAGATGAAGAAGAACGGAGCTTATACTTTGTTCATTCGAGGAAGTGATCTTGAAAAAACCCGGCAATTCTGGAAGAAAAAAATGAACCTGGAATGATCAGTTAAGAAGTGAGGCCAGCTTTTCGGTTAATTTTCTTCTACTGTATCCTTTTACAGCATTTTGATCATTCGTGATCTGAGCATTTGAAAAAAGTGTGATCAGATTCTTTTTAAGTTGTTGCTTATCTTCAAAATCACTGATCAACCCTGATCTCGTTTCGTTCATTATAACTGCCAGATCGCCATCTACAGGTCCTATCGCTAAAACCGGACGGGAAGATGCCATGTACTCAAAGAATTTTCCTGTTAAGATACCTTTCGCATTTTTGGTCTTGTTCACTAACAACAATAAAACTTTAGAACGTTGTTGTTCCACGATCACTTCATTATGGGGCAAATAGGCAATGCGTCTTACATATTTATTCAATCCATACTTATCTATTTCTTCATTCACAAAAAGATCGATCTTTCCTACCAGTTTTATTTCCAATTGTGATTCAAATTCTTTATTCTCTTTCACCAATTCACTCAACACTTTCCATAACAGATCCGGATTCCTGTCCCTCACCAAAGTGCCAATGTGTGCTAAACTGAATTTTTCATCCAACTGAATCTTCTCCTTACTTACATCTTCTTCATCATAACCATTGGTGATGACCTTGAACTTATTCGCATCACTTCCCCCTGCTCTCTTGTACATGTCGGCGAATTCCTCACTCATTGTCTTTCCTATACTAATGATCGTATCCGCATCCTTCAAGACTTGCATTTCCATTTCATGATGTTTTCGGTCAGCAGCTTTGCTTAGCATCAATTTTTCATAGAAATCGATATTGGTCCAGGGATCTCTGAAATCCGCGATCCACTTTAACTTAGGAAATTTCTTTTTTAATCCCAATGCGATCATATGCATGCTGTGAGGAGGACCCGAACTGATGACATGCTGAATGCCATTTTTCTCTATATAATCTGTAAGAGAATGAATACTTGGCTTGATCCAGAATTTACGTGCATCCGGAATAAAATAATTTCCCCTGATCCACACACTTATCTTCTCAGTTAGACCAGGCT
>DAORJH010000552.1:0-1446 GCA_035438925.1 Bacteroidia bacterium
ATAATGTCCTCCGTTGTTGGTTCTCGTTCTCCAGTAGTATTTGGTTCCTCCAGGTAATCCGGCAGGTACTCCAAATGAAAGTGCTGCAGTTGTCGTGGTGTAGTCAATAACGGCAAAAGAAGGATCTTTCGCGCATTGCACCTGGTATAATATACCGTCATTTACTTTTTTCCATCTTAAGTAAGTTGGCAGCAAGGTATCAATTTCAATGCTGTCGTTCACAGGCTTCTCCAATAAAGGAGCAACCGGAATGGTATCATTGCTTCCAATGTAAGTAATGAACATTTCTATTTTGGTATTCGGACAATCGTTTCCGTCTCTTGGAGCATTCGCAATCGTGTCCACCCAATTGATCCCATGCGTCACTCTTCCATAGACAGAATAGTTTCCATCCAAATGCGGAGCAGCAGCGTGACAAATGAAGAATTGAGAAGTTGCAGAGTTGATATTTGAACTTCTTGCAGCAGAAAGGATCCCTCTTACATGTTTTGCGGGAGAGAATTCAGCCATTACTGTTGGCTGTCCAAACTGTCCTTGTCCCCAAGTTGGTTTAGGTCCGTGACGCGAATTAGGATCGCCACCCTGTATCATGAAGCCGGGAATTACACGATGAAAAGCAGTTGTATCATAAAAAACCTGACTTACCAAACTGTCAAAATTACGCGTATGTTTTGGCGCAATATTCGGAAACAATTCCACATTGATTATGCCTAGAGGAATGTTATTTCTCTTTGTCAGAATCTGGAAACGGGGTTTTCCTGTATAAGTGTAAGAGTTGGGGGATTGGGAATAGAAATCGGACGTGCACAATAACACGATCAGTATGAGTAGAAATGACTTATTTTTCATTAGTGGAAAATTAGGTGAATTAAAGTTAGTAAAAATCATGCAGAAAACCAAGGTTTGCTATTTCTTATTCAGGATTTTACTGATGAATTTCTCTGTAGGCATAAGAGATTCCTGTATCCGTTTGGCGTATTTGATCGAATCAAGGATCTCTTTTTGTTTATTTTCGATCATGATCTTTTGTCTCTCTGTTTCCAGTTGTTTTTCCTGTACCAAAGCTCTTGAGCGCTTCACTTTTTGTCGTGATATAAACACAATGATCATTAAGCCCAGCATGATTACCGAAGCACCGATCATTAACTGTATGGTGAATGATTTTTTTGAAATGACTTCTTCTCTTAACTGAGCCTGTTGTTTTAAATTTTCATTTTCCTTGTCTTTCAGATCTGATTGATATTTGGCGGCAAGCTCCTCCGCTATTTGTTTGTTCTCCTCACTTAAAAGTGAATCTTTCAGGTAGATATGTTGGGCATAGTATTTTACGGCAGAGTCACTTGATCCAATTGTTGAGTATGAAATAGCAATATTAAGTGAAATAGAAGAGGACTGAAAAAGATCACCAGCATCGTAAGCTTTAACCACAGCTTCTTTGAAGTAATT
>DAORJH010000553.1:0-1440 GCA_035438925.1 Bacteroidia bacterium
TCAAAAATCCATTCGTACAAATAGGCGTTTTGTCTTGTGTAATTTGATAACCTTTTGGTAAATCGGCATAGAAATAATTCTTTCTCGCGAACTGGTTTTCTTCTCTGATATTCGCTTTTACGGCAAGTCCCAGCTTCACGGCAAATTCAATGGCTCTTTTGTTCACAACCGGAAGTGTTCCCGGATGTCCTAATGTAACCACGCTGACATTCGTATTTGGCAAGGCGCCGTATTCTGCAACATCGTTGCTGTACATTTTTGTTTGGGTGAGCAACTGTACGTGACACTCAAGCCCTATAACTGATTCGTATTTATCGTAAACACTCATGAAAGTTCAAAAATTTTAAGCTCCCTGACCGTGACAATTCTTGTATTTTTTTCCGCTGCCGCAAGGGCATGGATCATTTCTACCGATCTTTTGCTCTACGCGAATAGGCTGCACTTTTGGTTTCACCTGCTGGTTCTGTTCTTCAACAATATTCTCGTTTCTGCTTTCAACCAGTTTTTCTTTTTTCTGCTGAGGTTGTTCCTGCGTAAATCTGGCCTGTGGCTGTTGATTCTCTTCTTTTGGTAAACTTCCCTTCATCAGGAATGAAATACTGTCCTTATTGGTCTTGATGATCATTTCCTTGAACAGATTGAAAGATTCCAGTTTGTAGATCACCAAAGGATCTTTTTGTTCCAATGAAGCATTCTGAACAGCTTGTTTCAAGTCGTCCAATTCACGCAAATGTTCCTTCCAGGAATCATCGATCATGGAAAGTACCACGGATTTTTCAAATCCAAGAATTAATTCTTTACCCTTAGTTTCGTATGCTTTTTTCAAATTCGCGAGAACCTGAACGCCTCTTATTCCGTCGCTGAAAGGAGTAACGATGTTCTCAAATGTATTGTTCGGATTGGTATATACATCTCTGATCACAGGGAAGGCCTGCTCACACATGATGCTTGACTTTTCGTGATAATGTTTTTGTGAGGCTTCAAATAGTTCGTGAATGAGTTCTTCTTCTTTGCCGCTTCTGAATTTCTGTTCATTGAACGGACTTTCAATTCCTATGATACGGATACACTCCAGGTTGAAGGCATCGAAGTCGGAGGAATCCTTGTATTCTTCCACCATGCTGGTTGCGATCTCGTACATCATGTTGGCAATGTCAATGCTCAGCTTATCTCCGTAAAGTGCATTTCTTCTGCGCTTGTAAATAACGTCACGCTGAGCGTTCATAACATCATCGTATTCGATCAAACGTTTACGTGTTCCGAAGTGATTCTCTTCTACTTTTTTCTGCGCACGTTCAATTGATTTGGTGATCATGCTATGCTGGATCACTTCTCCTTCTTTCAATCCCATTCTGTCCATCAAGGAAGCAATTCGTTCACTTCCGAACAAACGCATCAGATTGTCTTCTAAGGAAACAAAGAATTGGGAAGAACCTGGGT
>DAORJH010000554.1:0-1432 GCA_035438925.1 Bacteroidia bacterium
GTCCTGTTATCAACCCTGTCATGAGTTACAGCTTAGTGAGTGATTCATTGAACTGGATCAATTGTGGTAAATTCAATATCGGAGGCGGGATCAAATCCACATTTACAATCACTGTTCACGGAAACTACAATCGCACTAACACAGAAATATTTGTTTATTTCCCTTCATACAAAAGTATCGCCTACCTCTACAAAGGAAGCGCTCAGAGTTATGCTTCCTTATATCGTGTGGCCTCAGGGACTTCCTGCAGCATCATTGCAATTTCAAGGATCAATGGAAAATTCTACTCTTCCAAAACGGATGTGATCATGAGTATCGGTATGCTCAAAGATCTTGATCTGACAGAAACGACAGAAGCGAATATTCTGGCAATGCTGGATGCTCTTTAAGAATTCTTATTTCTTAAGCATTCGACCCCTGTACAGGCTTTTTCTTCATTCGGGTAAAACCTATTAGGCCACCTAAACACAATAAGGAAACGATCGATAGATAAGCTCCTTTACTTCGCATACGAGGTTCGAATTTCAGTTCAATGGAATTATTTCCTTTTGCAAGGATCAAACCTGTAAGTCCGGCATTTACTCGATATAGCTTCGCATCAGCACCATTCACTTTAGCCTTCCAACCGTCATCCAGAGGGAAAGAAAGAAAAAGTACTTCCTGTTCCTGCGCATTCACATTTCCTTCTATCAAATTATCTGAGAAAGTCTTGATCTGCATACTGTCTTTCTTTAACTCTGAAATATTTGTAGCGAACATATCGTACGTAAGCATCATCATGGTATCTGCAGGATTCAATTGCTGAAATCCACTGAAAGCTTGTAGATCTTCGTCCTCAACAACACAAGCTTTGGAAACTGCAAAATCCTTTTGAAGATTGGACATTTTCTTGAGATCGGAATTACGCATGATCCTTTTATAGGTAATACCAAAGGGAGCAGAAAAACGCGATTTGAAAACTTTCACATCTCCGAATTTAGCAATGGAATCAAGTCCGATCTGTGCCAATTGCATAGCTGGAGCCGTTTTAGACAACCAGTATTTTCCGGTGGCAAGAGAGAAAAGTAAAGGACGTGAACCCAAACCGGGAGCCCATCTGGTAGCGTTCTCTTCTTTGGCATTGATAACTGAAAAGTCAGAAAGAAACTTAATGTAGTTCTTAGAGTTGAATGAATTATACGAAGCTGTTCCGTAATAACCCTGCGCTTTGGCATCGTTGATTGAGCCGTGCATTGCCAGGCCGGAGAAATAATCCTTATTGATCCTGAAGAAACTCTTATCTCTCTCCTTTAAATATTTTACTGCATCAATGGTATAATCGTTGTAACCAATTCTTTCTGTCAATTCAACTTTTCTTAATGAACCACGATCATTGATTGTTCCATAAGAAAGATAAGTGAGCTCTGCGATACAGACAAAAAGTAAAAAGATC
>DAORJH010000555.1:0-1431 GCA_035438925.1 Bacteroidia bacterium
GTCTCCGTGACGCATGACGTTTAAGTTTTATTCGGTTGTACCGTGTCAGGAATTACAACCTACTGTTATTAAAATAGCGGTAGACATTTACAGCCTACCGCCAGTAATTTAGAATTCGCTAAGGTCAATACCCAATTTTACCAGGTCCATTCCGAAATGCAGACCTCTTTCAGTTAACACTTGCTCGATCTCAGCCAGAGATTTCTGACCAAAGTTTCTGAATTTCATCAGGTCTTCCTGTTCGTATTGTACCAGCTCACTCAATGAATTGATTTTTGCTGCTTTCAGGCAATTGAAGGCTCTTACCGAAAGATCCAAATCTTCCAATGGCGTCTTCAGCACTTTACGCAGCTGTAAAGTTTGTTCATCCACCAGATCTTCTTTCTTCTCTTCCTTGTTGTCGAAAGTGATGTTCTCGTCAGTGATAATCATAAGGTGCTGAATCAGGATTCTTGAAGCCTGCTTCACTGCTTCTTCCGGATGAATGGTTCCATCAGTAGAAACTTCCATAATCAATTTTTCAAAGTCAGTCCTTTGTTCAACCCTTGTATTTTCAATAGTATACTTCACATTTTTAATTGGAGTGAAGATAGCATCGATAGGGATGTAACCTAATGGCGCATCCTTTGGCTTGTTATCTTCAGCAGGAACATAACCACGGCCTTTACCGATAGTAAGCTCAACATCCATTCTTGCAGAAGAATCCAGAGTGCAGATAAGCAGATCAGGATTCATGATCTGGAAAGAATGAGTGCCTTCACCGATCATACCGGCTGTAAATTCCGTTCTGTTCTTTATTGACAAAATGATCTTCTCATTTGCCACTTCATGATCAACAGCCTTTTTGAAACGAACTTGTTTCAGGTTGAGGAAAATTTCCACCACATCTTCGCTGATGCCTTTCATGGTTGCAAATTCATGCTCTACACCTTCAATCTTCACACCAATGATAGCATAACCCTCCAGTGAATTCAGCAATACACGACGAAGTGCATTACCGATTGTTACACCGTAACCGGGTTCCAACGGACGAAACTCAAACTGAGCTTCGAAATCAGTTGCTTTCTGCAGAATGATTTTATCGGGCTTCTGGAAATTTAAAATGGCCATATTTCAGATTTAATTTTTAAAATTTTTGTTACCGGTTTAAATACTACTGTCATCTTCCGTTGCATCGCATTCTTGTACGTTCTGTAATACGCTTCAGCTATTACTTAGAATACAACTCGACGATCAACTGCTCCTTGATATTCTCAGGAACACTTTCCCTTTCAGGATAAGTGATGAAAGTACCTTTCATTTCAGTTTCGCTCCAGTCTAACCAGCTGAATTTTGGGTTTTTGCCACGAACAACACTGGTAATGGATGTTCTGCCTTTGCTGCCTTCTTTGATAGTGATAACATCACCAGGTTTCATTTGATAAGAAGGAA
>DAORJH010000556.1:0-1407 GCA_035438925.1 Bacteroidia bacterium
ATTTCTTGCTCCCGAAGTGTTTGGCCATAAACTTACATTCGCCTTTTTAATGGCTTCCAGCATATGGTCTGATGGTGCGCTAAGGTCCACTCGTTTTAAAGCAACCGTCACCATTTCCGTTTCTGAGGCCAAAATGGATTGCAACATTTCTGTATCCGATGCATATTTCCCGCTTCCTAGAAATAAGCGTGATTGGAATTCTTTTCCGGCAATTTTAAGCATGTTCTAATATTTTATTTATTTGTTCAACTGTCTTTTTTTTGTCTGTTGCTCTGGTCAGCATTCCCGATACGGCAATACCGTATACTCCAGTCTTTATTATTTTTTCGATATCTTCCATCTCAATTCCTCCGATGGCATAAACGGGAAGGTCAATATTTCTTTTTTTCATTTCTGATACAATGCTTTTATAACCTTCGGTTCCCAGAATCGGACTTAGTTTTTCCTTGGTATTTGTAAAACGAAAAGGACCTAATCCAATATAATTGACGCCCTCATGTGAACGTTGAATCACATGTTCGAGCGTATTCGCCGTTCCTCCAATGATCTTTCCTTTGAATATTTCTTTTGCATCTTTAACATTCATGTCATCAAGACCAAGATGAAGAGCTATGGCATTGCATTTTTCTGCAACAAAAGGAGAATCATTGATCACAAGATCTGCATCGAATTTTTTGCAAAGTTCTGCAGCTTTCAGTGCACAGTCCAGATAATCTTCTTCTGTCACATTCTTCAATCGAAGTTGAATGAATCGGACTCCTGCCTCAAGCGTGGACTGAATATTTTGCAAGTGTTCTGCTCCTGTATTTCCCTGAGATATGTATTGTAATCTATGCATGATAACCTAATAAGGAATTATTGCTGACAAGAAATTTTTCGGTGTATTTTTTTGCATTTCTGCAGGATTCTTCCATTTTTTCTCCATTTGCGAGATTAGCAGTAATTGCGGCTGATAGAACACATCCTGATCCATGTTTTGAAAGGCTGGTCTTTTCTGTTGGCTCCAAGCGAATAATGTTGTTTTTAAAGTAAAGCTGATCCACACCTTTGTTCTCTTCATCATGGCCTCCTTTAAGCAGAACTGCACATTTTTCAGCAAACCTCTTCAATGAGGAAGGGTCCTTTTTCATCAGTTCATCCATCTCATTCTTGTTCGGAGTGATCAGGTCGATCAGCGATAGTGTCTTGTGCAGTGTTTCTACATCAGAAAGATCGGCAAACACAAAACCTGTACTGGATTTCCAAACCGGATCAACCACAATAAGAATGTTTTTATTTTTCTCTTTGATGTAAGAACAAAGTTCAAATAACCATTGTAGCGATGGCAGAATGCCGAATTTAACTGCTTTTAAGTCGTACTTATTCAGAATGATCGCAAGATCTTTTTTAACTTCTTCAATTTTTCTC
>DAORJH010000557.1:0-1404 GCA_035438925.1 Bacteroidia bacterium
CAAGTCCCCTACTTCATCCAAAAAAATCGTTCCACCATCTGCCACTTCAAAATATCCTTTGCGTGCTTCTGTCGCTCCGGTAAAGGCACCTTTTTCATGTCCGAATAATTCGCTGTCAATTGTTCCCTCTGGAATCGCTCCACAGTTAACCGCAATATAAGGGCCGTGCTTTCTGGAACTATTCTGATGTATGATCTGAGGAAATACTTCTTTTCCGGTTCCGCTTTCGCCATTGATAACAACGTTCAGATCTGTTGGAGCCACCTGTCTGGCAATATCAACAGCTCTCTCGAGCATGGAGTTACTTCCAATGATCCCGAATTTCTGCTTAATATCCTGATTGTTCATTCTTAAACTTCTTTTGTGTTCTACGCAATTGACACTACGTGTCCTATCATCGTAGTGGCTGTACATTTTGTAACCAACACATTCACATAATCACCTTTCTTGTAATTCTCTTTTGGAAAAACAACAACTGCATTCTGAGAATTTCTTCCCATCAACATTTCCTGACTTTTTTTAGATGTTCCTTCAATCAATACTTTGTGTACTTTATTCAGCCCTCTTTCTACTCCAATTGCACTGTTCCTTGCCTGAATTGCCATCACTTCATTGTGTCTTCGGTTCTTTACTTCCTCACTCACATCATCTTTGTATTTTCTTTCTGCCAGTGTTTTCGGACGTTCGCTGTACATGAACATATAAGCAAAATCAAACTTCACTTCTTCCATCAGGCTCAAGGTTTGTGCATGATCTTCTTCTGTTTCACTGCAGAATCCGGTGATGATATCGGTACTGATCCCACATTCAGGAATGATGGATCGGATAGAACGAATGCGATCGAGGTACCATTCTCTTGTATAGCCTCTGTTCATCATTTCTAGTATTCTCGAACTTCCACTTTGTACAGGTAAATGTATATAGTCACAAATGTTCTCATACTTCGCCATCATGTGCACCACATCGTCTGTAAGATCTTTTGGATGCGAAGTTGAAAAACGAACTCTTAATGTTGGGTCGATCAAGGCAACTTTTTCAAGCAACTGGGCAAAATTTACCGAAGAGGCTTTTTGTTCTTCACTTAAGATCTCTTTTTTCAATCCACCACCCGACCAAATATAACTATCTACATTCTGTCCTAGCAAGGTCACTTCCTTGTAACCAAGTGCCACTAATTCTTTCGCTTCTTTTACAATACTTTCAGGATCCCTGCTTCTTTCGCGTCCCCTTGTAAATGGCACCACGCAAAAACTGCACATATTATCGCAACCACGGGTGATACTAATAAAGGCGCACACGCCGTTGCTGTTCAATCTAACAGGTGTAAGATCCGCATAGGTCTCTTCCTTACTCAAAATCACATTCACGCCTTTGTGACCATCCTCTGCTTGTTCTATTAATGAA
>DAORJH010000558.1:0-1394 GCA_035438925.1 Bacteroidia bacterium
TATTTCCCAAAGGCCTTGTAGTTACCGACTTTGCAATTCACCAGTACTTTGTTCTTGATGTTCTCATCAATATAAAGGTCGTTGCGTTCAAACCAGAAAGATCCGGTGATGTCATACACTTCCTTGATCAGATCTTCCAAAGATTTTCCTGTTTTGGCCATGAATTCCCAGATGGTCAATCCCATCCAGATTCCGTCTCTTTCAGGAATATGTCCTTTGATGGCAATTCCCCCACTCTCTTCTCCTCCTACCAAAACATCTTCTGTTACCATGATACCACAAATGTATTTGAAGCCGATCTTCACCACATCTAAAGGCAATCCATAATGCTGGCACATATTTTTAATACGATTGGTCGTACTGAATGCAGTAGCTACTTTTCCTTTCTGTCCTTTGTATTTTACCAGATAGTGGATGAGAAGTAAAATAATGTGATGTGAATCTACAAACTGTCCTTTGCTATCGTACAATCCAATGCGATCTGCATCTCCATCCGTTGCTAAACCACAGGAAATATTTCCTTTTTCTTTTATGAAATTACTGAACTCAATTAAATTCTTGTGAATGGGTTCCGGTGCTTGTCCGTGAAATCCGGGATTGTGATCACTGTGTAAATGATAAATATCCGGGAACAATCTTCTCATCACTCTTTGTCCGGCACCAAACATACTGTCGTAGGCAAGAACCATTTTAGAATTGCGTATTGCATTCAGATCAAAATTTTCCTGACAATGCTTGATGTACATTTCTTCCAGGTTCTCATAAACCAGAGTTCCCTTTGCAAGTTCTGCTTTCAGATCAATTGCCTGATAAGAATTATCCACTTTATCTGCGATCAGATCTTCTACTTGCTGCACCTCATCTGGTCCAAGCGGACCACCATAATGCGCTTTGATCTTATACCCGTTGTAAGAAGGAGGATTGTGAGAAGCGGTGATGATGATACCCAGATCCGCTTTCAATTTCACAGCGCCTAATGAGATCATAGGCGTACTGATATAATCCCTAGCGAGAAAAACTTTTATTCCTTTCGACAAAAAAACTTTCGCTGCAGTTTCTGCAAAAAGTTCGCCTGCAAAACGACAATCATGTCCCAGAACGATCTTATTTTTATTTTGCTTGAGGAGCCAGGTAGCAGTAGCCAAACTAACGCGAGCTACATTATCCACAGTGAAATCCTGAGCAATGATCGCTCTCCAGCCGTCGGTTCCGAATTTTATTTTTGTCATAGAAAAAAGAATAAGTCTTAAAATTAATTATTTTTTAGCATCTATTACGCGCATACTCATGCGAATATTTGATAAAGGTCGGTCGCGCTTATCTGTTTTTACGGCTGCGATCTTGTCGATAATCTCGATACCCTCTACCACTTCCCCAAAAACGGTGTAATTATT
>DAORJH010000559.1:0-1372 GCA_035438925.1 Bacteroidia bacterium
TAATCGCTTGGCTGAGACAGGCTTACTGATTAACTTTAAGGCAAAAGCCCGAAAAATGAAAAAATTCTTAGGATCAAAAGTGTTTCGCTTCATATGGTCAGCAGGACTGGCAGTTTTATTTTATTTCACCTGTCCGCCTTGTTTCAGTAAAACCACATTAGGCATCATCCTTGCAATTCTTTTGGTACTGGTCAATGTAGCTGAACTGATAAGCAGGTTTGTATGGTTGACGCATATTGCAAGATTTCTTGTGGGTGCATTATTCATATTCTCAGGATTCATAAAGGCAAACGATCCATTGGGTTTCAGTTATAAACTCAAGGAATATTTTGAAGTATTTCAAAATGATACCGGAATGGCATTTTTCGAATGGTTCGCACATATTGCTTTGCCGCTCGCTATTATTGTTTGCGCCAGTGAAATCATTTTAGGAGTCATGTTGTTGATCGGCTACAGAGTTCAATTAACTCTTTGGTTGCTTTTCGCGCAGATCGCTTTCTTCACATTTCTTACCTTTTATTCGGCTTGTTTCAATAAAGTAACACATTGTGGTTGCTTTGGCGATTTCTTAAAGCTGAAGCCATGGGAAAGCTTCTGGAAGGATATTGCCTTGATGATATTGATCACTTTGCTCTTCGCAGGAAAAGATAATATTAAAGAGATCTTCCGTCCACTTGCCACAAGTACTTTGTTCATGGCAGGATTGATCTTTTCAATTGCTTTTCCGGTCTATGCCTACCGGAATTTACCTCCTCTTGATTTCAGGGCCTATTCACCAGGAATGAGTATCAAGGAAAACATGAAATTACCTGCTACCTATAAACCTCCTGTGATCGAAACCGGATTTATCTATGAAAATCTGAAAACCGGAGAAAAGAAACATTTTGACCTGAAGAATTATCCATGGCAAGATACATTGAACTGGAAGTGGTTTGCAACGGACAATGTAGTTGTTCAAGATGCTGTCGATCCACCAAAGATCACAGATTTCACTGTGAATGATCTGGAAGGAAATAATTTCACGGATATATTGTTGAATGATAAAGGATACAGCTTCTGGTTGATCATGCATAACCTTTCTGAGACGGAAGACGATGAGACCCTGATGGCGCAGATCAACGATTTTGTTAAGTTAGCGGAGCAGGAGAAAGTAAGATTCGTGGCATTCACTTCAAGTGATTCTAAGTTGATAGAAGCATTTAAAGCGAAGAACAAAGCGACCTATGAATTTTACATTGTGGACGGAATTGTATTGAAGACCATGGTGAGAGCCAATCCCGGATTAATGCTTGTAAAAGATGGTACAGTGATCGAGAACTGGCATCACAACAATTTTCCGGTTTACGGAGACGTGAAGGCAAAGTTTATGAAG
>DAORJH010000560.1:0-1367 GCA_035438925.1 Bacteroidia bacterium
GATCGCTGAAGATTACAGTATGACCAAGATCGGAAATCTTTGTAATTATTATGCAGGTATCTGTTATTTGCGTACTGGTAAATTCGATCAGGCAATTGAGAAATTACAATTGTACAGTGGTAATGATGCCTTGATCGCTCCGATCGCTTTAGGTGCAACCGGTGATGCTTATATGGAATTGAATAAAACAGATGAGGCCATTAAATTCTATTTGAAAGCCGCTGAAAAAAGAAGCAATAATTTTACAACTCCTGTCTATCTAAAAAAAGCCGGTTTTGCCTATGAAACAAAAGCAAATTATGCAGAGGCGCTGAACCTTTACGAGAGGATCAAAAAAGAATACAGCAAAAGTGCAGAAGGAAAAGAGATCGAGAGAGATATAGCCAAAGTAAAAACACTAGGAAATCTTTAAAAATAAAGTCCCGTGCAAACGGGACTTTTTAATTTAATATGAGCAGTTCAGATCATCATTTATCAGTCGTTCAGGGAAGTGAAGTGCCCGATGCATCTCCGTTTTCTTTTGCCATTGTTTGGTCGGAGTGGAACAGTGAGGTAACCGGTGCAATGCGTGACGGGGCCATGAAAACGCTTTTAAGGTATGGCGCGCTCAAAGAAAGTATCAGTGTAAAAGCAGTACCTGGAAGTTTTGAGCTTACGCTTGGAGCTCAGTGGATGTTAGAGAAAAAGGAAGTCGATGCTGTGATCTGTATCGGTTGCGTGATACAAGGTGAAACAAGACATTTTGATTTCATCTGTGAAGCAGTGGCGAAAGGAATAACTGATCTGAATATAGAATACTCGACTCCTGTCATATTTGGTGTACTTACTCCGAACGATCAGCAACAGGCAATGGACAGAGCAGGAGGTAAGCACGGCAACAAAGGAGATGAAGCAGCCATAGCAGCAATTAAAATGGCAGCTTTGTACGCTTCCCTTTAAATTTTATTACATTTACAGTATCGTTAAGAAGCAATGCTTCACAAGGAATCCTGTGAAATTCAGGAGCTGTCGCGCAACCGTAAAGCAAATTGCTGAGCCGGATACTTGGAACGAAAAAAGAGAACCTTCGCGGTACGGGGTTTCGCTTAATGAAATTAAGTATAAATGTATCGCTTTAATAATGAAGCGATTTTTTTTATTTCTATTTTTTCCTCTGTCGATCAATGCGCAGTTCGCTCCGGCTGCAGGTCAGCCAGGCTCTACGGCAATCAAAAAAGACAGTTCAATTATCATTAACTGGGCAAGTGCCTGTATTGTGAATAGAGGCTTGCAGGATATTTCCAATCCGGGATTGGGTTATGTTTCGGTTGGTGATGGCACGAGCGCAGTTGGACCGGCAGACGTAACGAATGTTGTCAGGTTAGGCG
>DAORJH010000561.1:0-1362 GCA_035438925.1 Bacteroidia bacterium
GTGTACCATTGAGCGTACTGAATCTGGATGCCGCTCACACACTTGGGATCTTTGAAGCCGGCATTTCGAAACCGGGTGAAATGAAACTGCTTCAAGAGATCATTCAGCCTACCATCACTGTACTCACCTCACTTGGATCAGCGCATGATGAAGGATTCAAAGAACGATACGAGAAATTACAGGAGAAATTGCTTTTAGCGTCACATTCTGATACCGTTGTCATCAATGGTGTAGATAAAAAAGAGATCTATCCTCATTTACTTTCTAAATCGATCGTTCTAAATAAAGAAGGAGAGAATGATATGCAATATTCATTCAAGAATGATTTTTTGCAACTACAAGGTCATTCTCCTATTCAACTGAGCGTTCCCTTTCACGACGAAGCAAGTATTCAGAATATAGCCAGCTGCGTTCAGGTACTCAGGATCATGGGTCTCAATGACAAAACGATACAAGAAAGAATTCTGCAGCTTCAACCCGTAGCACTCCGACTGGAAATAAAGAATGGAATTGCAAACTCACTCATCGTAAATGATTTCTATAATTCAGATCTTGATTCGCTGAAGATCGCACTTACTTTTCTTCAGCAACAGAACAGAAGAAAGAAAAAGGCCGTTGTGATCTCCGATATAGAACAATCCGGAATGCCGGATAATATCTTATACAGGGAGATCGCCAATCTATTGTCTACTTCCAAGGCAGATCTTGTTGTTGGCATAGGAAAAAAGATCTCGAATTTCCGTTATCTCTTGAAGTCTGATTCCTTATTCTTTGAAAACACCGAAGAATTCATTCAGCATTTCCATAAGATCTCCTATCGTTTTTCTGACGCAGCGATCTTATTGAAAGGAGCCCGAAGTTTTGGTTTCGAAAAGATCAGCAATCTGCTTCAGTTAAAAAGTCATGATACGGTATTTGAATTGAACCTGAACAAACTTTCTTCTAATATCAACCACTATAAAATGCTGGTTGGAGAAAAAGTGAAACTGATGTGCATGGTAAAGGCCATGGGTTATGGAGGTGGTGGATCAGAATTAGCAAGAACCTTGCAGCATTTAGGCGTTCACTACTTGGCAGTAGCCTATGCCGATGAAGGTGTAGAATTAAGAGAATCACAGATCCACTTACCTATCATGGTGATGAGTCCGGAAGGAGAAGCCTATGAAGATATCATTCAATACAACCTTGAACCGGAGATCTACAGTTTTAAAACCCTAAATGAATTCTGCAGGACCCTTGATCACGTTGGCTATGCTTCGGCATTTCCAATTCACTTAAAGCTGGATACAGGAATGCACCGACTTGGATTTGAAGAAAAAGAGATCGGGGAACTAGCCAAATTATTAACGACATCTTCTCCAG
>DAORJH010000562.1:0-1349 GCA_035438925.1 Bacteroidia bacterium
CCCTTCATCATCTGTCTTTTGAGTGGCGATCACCTGGTTCGATGCATCTCTTAAGTAAACATTGAGATCTTTTACGGGTTTACGGTCCGGATTGACGATCTTACCTTCTACGGTGAGTTTTCTTGCTCTTAAATTATCTTTTGGTATAACGAAATAGAATTTAATGTATTCGCTGCCACTTTTCATTTTGAAAATTGATTTTTCGATCGATTCATTCAACTTCGAACGGGTTCTGGAGATGCCTACATTGAAGATGATCCACTTGGAAGAGTATTCGGAGGATGTGATCTTATTGGAAAAATCATCGTATTTATTGCCATCTCCGATCAATTCCAGTTTTTCATTGCATTGTGGCTCGAGAATATCTTTCACAAAACAGGCATTCAGTTTATCATAGGCGATGTTGTAATTCATTTTCTTCGGGTCACCAAAAAAGGTTGAAAAAGCTTTATCGGCAAATCCTTTCTCATCAATGATCTGCAAAAAATCATCTTTATCTTTTGTTTCCTTAATAAAGACACGCGCATCGCCGATCACGACAATGTTCAGAGTAAATATTCCTTTGGAACTTATATAAGGAGCAAGCGCATCATTGTAAGATGACTTTTCTTTGTTTAATGCCACCCTTAAATGCAGATCGATGTTTTCTTTGGCTGAAAGGATCTTGGATGCGAAGGCTGTTCTTGACGGATCTTCGCTTTTATCGGTATTGTATTTGAATTCTTTTACTTCCTTGTTCCAGCAATCAATTTGTTTAATGTCGATCTTATATGGATTTTGTTTTACCGGATCCCCGAATGCGTTTTTAATGGCTTGTGGAATGAGTTTGTTATTCGACTCTAAGAATTTATATTCATCTTTGGTAAGCAGGAAGATCTTGGTCGACTCCTGAGAAAATGCGAATGGAATCAGTCCAAAAAAGAAGAGTAGTGAAAATAGGCAGATTTTGTTCATATACTTGTACAGGACTAATATAGAAATAATTAATTGCAAATTCTAGTTCTGAAATAAATTCCGTTTCAATTCGACAAAACGATGAATTAAAGGGGTAGGATCAGTCTTTATTCTTTGTTCTTGCTATCCACAAAGATGGTAACCGGACCATCATTTGTAAGACTGATCTTCATGTCGGCACCAAATACACCTGTTCTTACAAGTAATGGACAAATTTTCTCACATTCTCCAATAAAGAAGTTATAAAGGGCATTCGCTTTTTCAGGCTTTGCAGATCGAATAAAAGAAGGACGATTCCCTTTTTTTGTAGAAGCAAATAGGGTGAACTGACTTACGAGCATCAATTCTCCTTTGATCTGCAGAAGGTCGAGATTCATTTTTCCTTCTTCATCCGA
>DAORJH010000563.1:0-1348 GCA_035438925.1 Bacteroidia bacterium
CATTGAATTCAGACCCTTTCATTGAAACGGATTCAAATCCCCTTCCAAATTCAAAACCTTTCACTGCATTGATGCCGAGCATGGCATGACCTAATTGCGCATGAAGCTTATTGAAAACAGGCTCACCTAAACCGGCAGGAACATTATCAATCACACACTGTATGATTCCTCCTACACTATCTCCATCCTCTTTCGCCTTTAAGATCAACTTCTCCATTTCCGTTGCTATTATCGGATCAGGACAACGAACAATACTTTCTTCTGTTTTGGAAAGATCAAGCTCCTGATATCCTTTGTCTAATTTAATTTCCCCTACTTGCTTTACAAATGCCTTAATGCTAACTCCACTCTCTTTAAGTATCAATTTAGCAATGGCACCTCCCACAATTCTGCTTATTGTTTCTCTTGCACTGCTCCTTCCTCCTCCTTTATGATCTCTTAATCCGTATTTTTTTAAGTAAGTGAAATCTGCATGTCCGGGACGAAAAGCATCATTCAAATGATCATAATCCTTTGACTGTTGATCTTCGTTTCTGATGATGAATCCAATTGGAGTTCCTGTACTGATCCCTTCACTAATACCTGAAAGCAATTCGACCTGGTCTTTCTCGTTACGCGGACTTGTGATCTCGCTTTGCCCGGGTCTTCTCCTGTTCAATTCATCCTGAATGAATTTTTCATCGATAGAAACTCCGGCGGGACAACCCTCTATCACACCCCCAATAGCTTTTCCATGACTTTCGCCAAAAGTGCTTAGTTTAAATATTGTGCCGAATGAATTACCAGACATGGCACAAAAGTACAAATTAAAAGCGAAAAGCGATAGAAACATCCGATACAAAAGGAACGTTTGGTATTTGAAAGTCATACGAATTCAAACTATACGTTTCTTTTTTTCTTTTATCATTTAAAGTTCCGGAGACAAATGAAAAATTAGCGCTTGGACCAACCGTTGCTGAAAGATACCAGTGTTTGCTTATTTTATATCTCAGGCTATAAAAAACCTGAATTCCAACCCCAATACTTCTGCCGTTATAATATGAACCCAGTGAGTCAACAGAATTGCTGGTTGGATCTTGCATCTGATAATACAAAGGAGCACTTAAGGAGTCATAGATATAAAAGTAAGCGTCAGTTCTATTTACAAATTTATGATTCGCGAAGACCTCTGCGCCCAAACCATGCTGCAAGCGATTTACGCGAAAGATCTTCTCAGCTCCAAAATTGATCTGCGTTTTCACCCCACCTCCGGTATAAGTTGACCTGAAAATGTTCTTATTACCTACCGAACTGTAAAATTCAGGTATACCATTGTAATAAGAATAATTCGCATTAGAAAAATTAAAAA
>DAORJH010000564.1:0-1345 GCA_035438925.1 Bacteroidia bacterium
AGCAGATTATCACAACTTGGTATTCCCATTGTGGGGATCAGATTCTCCACTTGTTCAATTATGTGCAATCCTTCACAGCCGACAGCTTTTCCAATAAGAAAGACATATTTTGGCGGGTTAGTAAGGCTGTCTTTCATAAAACGCAGAAAGTTCCGAATGGCAACAGGATGTTTGTTATTACCGAATGCGAATTGCTCAAACAACTCGTTTATATTGGCATTGATCACTTGAAAGGATCCTCCTTGCAAGGATTGTCTGTAGGATTGATATAGTTGTGAAGATGTTTTTGTCAAAGGGTGATGAATGATCACATAGGGATTGGATACGCCTGGAAGTTTGTAATTATTGAAATAGCCGGTACCATTCACAGCTCTTAGAGAATTCACAGCAATTGTTTTTGATTCGCTGGCCATATAGCACATTTTCATATTGATGCCATTGGGTATAACGGCTCGCAACATGTTACCTGCTTTTTTTACCCGTATTTTTTTTCCATTCGTAATGTCATAGAGAAGAACGGAATCAGTCCCGTTGAAATTAAATCCAGAGAAGTTATAGAATCCTTTTGCTGTGATGCTATTCTCAACATTCAATCGGAATTGACTGCTATTACTGCATTCGTTGGTCTTGGGATAAATGAGACGGAAATGATGAAGGTAAGTGAAATTGTCAATCGATGCTATCGATGGATCAGGAAGTGATTCAATGGTGAAATTGCTGGCTGAATTCAGGTTTTGTGTATTCAATGTAAAAGTTCTGCGAACAGGCACAAATCCGGTGAAGGAGGTGTCTTTCAAAATAACAGGTGAAAGGGTTTGGTCAGAATAAGAGATCCGGATAAAATGATCCTTTGGTACGGAGTAATCGGCTGTAGCTCCTGAATAATTAACAAACAAGGTTGCATTAATTGGTGTTGTTGTATAAGGCTCGAGATTGGAGAAAGTTGAAATATTGGAGGCCCCCTTGTTGAAATAAGAGCCTCTGCCTTCTGCCTGGGTATAACGTGGATCACTTACACCGTATACGTTTTCGTAAACTCCGTTGTATTCAATGTACTTTGCGTGAACCTTGTCTGAATAAAAATGATCCATTGTATTGTAGAGTACAGCGTTCGTATCCGTTTCCAATTGATATCTTTTGTTGTTAACGGAATTATTTACAGTGATGAATGCATAAATGGTGTCATTGAAGATCGGGAGATACGGACTGGGTAGATAAGAGCAATTGTAATACAGTAGTGAATCAAGTACGCGAATTCCTTCCGTGTTGGCGTAGAACTCAATGTAATCCTTCGTGTTGATCTTGTTGTCACTTTCTCCCCGGATGTAAATATTCTGTTCTTCTC
>DAORJH010000565.1:0-1344 GCA_035438925.1 Bacteroidia bacterium
AATGAGAATAGCGGTGATTACACAATTACAGTAACAGACCTGAATGGATGCAGCAGTACCTCTTTGGTAAATGTTCACATCAATCCAACACCAGTTGTTAATCCAAGTTCAAATGCTCCATTGTGTGCAAATGAAACAATTAAATTCACGGCTAACTCTCCTTCAGGAGTTCAATACATCTGGAGTGGTCCAAATAATTTCTATAGCTTACTTCAAAATCCAACATTGAACAATGTAGGACCAGAAGCTAGTGGTTTATACACTGTAATGGTGACTGATAACATTGGCTGTACAAAAACAGAATATGTAACAGTAGTTGTAAGAAACCTTCCGGTAGTAAAAGTAACTTCTGATAAAGTTGGAGGTTGTATTCCGGTTTGTATTAACTTCAGCCAGGAAACAAACGCTACGCTTTCGCAAGTGAAGTGGGATTTTGGTAACGGCAATTTAGGAACTGGAAATACTGGAATGTCATGCTTCACAAAACCCGGTATCTATAATGTATCATCAAGTTTCGTTGATGTTTACGGATGTTCTAACAGAGCTTACTACTCTATAGAAGCGTATCCAATTCCGGTTGCAGACTTTAATATCTCTCCTGTGAAACCTATCATCAATGAAAACGTTGAATTCTCTGATGCATCTTATAATGCAAACATTGCAGGGTGGATTTGGAGTTTCTCGAATCTGAAAGCAAATCAGATCCTGAGTACTCAAAACGTAAACATGGTTTATCCGGATGCAGGCTCCTATGCTGCTGTGTTGATCGTGACCAGCGATAAAGGTTGTAAAGACACTATCGTTAAAGAAGTGATCGTTGGAGATGATTTCGGGATCTTTGTACCGGATGCATTCTCTCCAAATGGTGACGGAGTGAACGATATCTTCCAGCCTAAGGGATTCGGAATAGCGAAATACGAACTGAACGTGTTCGATCGTTGGGGAGAAAAACTATTTGTAAGCACAGATCCAAATCAAGGATGGGACGGAAACTTCACGAAGAGAAAGAATGAGGAGGTGAAGCAGGATGTTTATGTTTGGAAGATCAAGCTGACCAACATTCACGGAAAGACAAAAGAATTGACAGGAAAAGTAACAATTCTTAAATAAGAAATAATTCTTCAGAAGACCCGGATCAGAAATGATCCGGGTTTTTTTATTGGATTTATTTCATTGCTAAGTCAATCATTTCCCTTTTTAATTTCATTAGAAGTTAAGAGACGATCAACATTATTTGTATAGAATTTTCAGTTTAAGCTATCTTATTAAAATTAAATATTGGAGAAATTATCCGAATTCATAGTGTTGTTCTTAAAAGAAAACTATAATTGAATCGATGTCGGT
>DAORJH010000566.1:0-1331 GCA_035438925.1 Bacteroidia bacterium
TTTTCCATTCGCATCTTTAAAACGGCATTTCAGACGATTGGTTTGAAAGGATTCGAAATTACTCACGCTGCTTACCTCCAGCCATCTTTGTTGTGCTGCGCTCCACACTTCCAGATCATAGGTCAATGCGCTTGCAAAACTCATGTCGCCTCCGCATAATTTGAGTGTACGGAAAGGCAGTTCCAGTTCCGTTAAGATTCCTGCAACATATTCGCGCATTTGTTCGAGGATCTCGTAACTTTTATCCGGATGCGCGATCTGAACGATCTCTACTTTATCAAACTGATGCAAGCGATTCAATCCTCTCACATCTTTTCCATAACTGCCGGCTTCTCTTCTGAAACAAGGAGTGTACGCCGTATTCTTTATCGGAAGATCCGATTCTTTCAATATCACATCACGGTAAATATTTGTCACAGGAACTTCTGCCGTTGGAATCAAATAAAGATTATCAATGGTAGCATGATACATCTGCCCTTCTTTGTCGGGTAATTGTCCGGTACCATAGCCACTGTCTTCATTCACCACAATGGGTGGCTGAATTTCCAAATAACCGGCTGCTGTAGATTTGTCCAGAAAATAATTGATCAAAGCTCTTTGCAAACGAGCGCCTTTTCCTTTGTAAACCGGAAAACCTGCACCTGCGATCTTCACTCCCAATTCAAAATCGATGAGATCGTATTGAGTGGTCAAATCCCAGTGTGGTTTTGCGTTTGGTCCCAGATTCGGTTTTGCACCCAGTTCATTTACGATCAGATTTTCCTGAGGTGTTGTGCCTTTCGGTACTGAAAGATTCGGTGTATTGGGAACCGTTACCAATAATGAATTGATCTCTGCTTCTAATTTCTTTAGCTCGTCATCCAATTGCTTTTCTTTGACTTTTAGTTCCGTAGTTTTTTGTTTGATGAGTTCTGCTTCCTCTTTCTTACCTGCCTTCATCAATTCTCCGATCTGTTTTGCGATCTGATTTGCTTCTGCTTTCAGATCATCTCCCTGCTTTTGAATATTTCTTCTTGCGACATCTTTTTCAATGACGGAATTAAGAATGCTTTCCGCATTTTTAAAATTCTTGATCAGAAGTCGCTCAACGGCTTCTTCTTTCTTCTCTCTTATGTAATTTAACTGCAGCATCTTTTAAATTTTATCAAAAATAAAAAAAGCCTACCGGTTTTACGATAGGCTTTTATAATAACTTATTTAGTTTTAAGCCTGAGGAACAACGGATACATACGAACGGTCGTCTCTTTTCTTTTTGAAAACAACTTTACCATCTACTAAAGCAAATAAAGTATGGTCTTTTCCCATTCCTACATTTACTCCTGGATTATGTT
>DAORJH010000567.1:0-1314 GCA_035438925.1 Bacteroidia bacterium
CCACTCTCCAAGCTATAGGGAGTTCTGATCACGGTCCATGTACTTGCGTAAAGTGTTTGTGGATTTCCGGGTTCCATTATAAGATCAACGGCACCACTTTGTTCATCACTGAATAAAACTTTCTTCCAGTTCTTTCCTCCATCAATGGTTTTATAAATACCTCTTTCCGAATTCGGTCCAAACAAATGTCCGATCACAGCTACCCATACTGTATTCGGATCTTTGGGATGAATTACTATTCGTGAAATGTGACGACTATCTTTTAGTCCGATGAATTTCCATGTTCTTCCTGCATCTTCCGTTCTCCACATTCCATTTCCTTCACTTACATTCCCTCTTAAGGTATTTTCGCCTTCACCCACATAAAGGATCGTTGGATCACTTGGAGCAATAGCCACACAACCAATAGAACCGCCGAAATACTTATCTGAAATATTTCTCCAGTTGCTGCCTCCGTCAATTGTTTTCCAAACACCACCACCTGTGCTACCCATATAAAATAGGTTCTTTTGTTTGAAGTCTCCAACAACTGCACCACATCTTCCACCACGGAATGGTCCGATGAGACGGTATTTGGTGTTCTTGAGCAAAATACTATCTGCATTAACTTTTACTTCTTTGGACTTTTGAGCCTGCAAACAAAATGCAAGAAGCAAGAAGAATAGTGTGGATTTAGCAACTTTCATAACTGAATATAAATTCTAAAACTAATGAAATAAATTGATGGGTTGTACGAAACAATCGAGTTTATTTTTAATGCATTTCTTAAAGTATAGAACAAAAGAGTACCGTAATTTGGGTGAAGGATCGTTACTGATTAAATCTTCTCAGCTGATTTTCGTCACCACAACTTTCAATGGAATACAGAACTTTGTATATCAACAATTAGTTACTATGAACGAAGTACTCAATGCCATTTACAAAAGAAGAGCTGTAAGAAAATACACAGCTGAAGTAGTGAAAGAAACCGAACTGGAGATCATTTTAGATGCCGGTAGAATGGCGCCTTCTGCCATGAACAAGCAAGGATGGATGTTTCATGTTGCGAATGATCCTGAACTGATCGCTGTTCTATCTGCCTCCATTTTGCATGACGGAAAATTTGCCATGCTGAAGGAGGGATTGAAAGAAGCGATCGACTCCTTGCTTCACCCGAAAGGATTCAGTTTAAAGGACGCCATGAATTTTTTCAGAGGTCAGGATCCCATCTTTCATGGTGCTCCACTTGTGATCTTTCTTTCCTGTCCGAAAAATAATACCTGGTCGGCATTAGATCTTGGCATGTGTGCTCAGAACATGATGCTCGCTGCTTAT
>DAORJH010000568.1:0-1308 GCA_035438925.1 Bacteroidia bacterium
TTTAAGTCATCCGATGGCAATGGCGCATTGATCTTCGGATCGACCTTACACGAAAATAAAAAAAGTAATATTACAGAACAGATCTGTTTCATTAGTTCACAACACTTCCAAAAGTGATCATATCAGCATAATTATCGGCAAACATTTTCGCAGCGGTACCGGCAGCCAGACAGGTATGTTGCGTTGAAAGGTTGATCAGGTTCGGAGTTTTGAAGAATTCACTTATGTCAGCTTTTAAAAAGATGCCCGGATTCTTTCCCTGAGCTACAGTTGCGACAGAAGATGCGAAATTGATATCATACATTTTCTGGATCTTGTTCACACCACCATAACCTCCTAAATGATAAGCAATGTTTTTATTCGGATCACCGGATTGTGGTGATGTGCCTTCGATCTTCATCATGATATATCCTGAATTCCAGGTCCAGAACATATCAATTGCTTCTCCTGATGGATCCAATGCACCGGTTTGTGCACCTGATCTGTTTCTTGTACTGTCAATTCCAAGCATAAAACGGATGGATTTGTAATTGCCGAATGGTATGTCGGTCAAATAAATGTTTTGTTTTTGAGAGATCGCCGTATTCACCAAATGGTAACTTTCAGGCACCGTATATGTTGAATTATCTTCCTTAACAAGTATAATATTGGAAATAAAAAATTTAAATGCAGAGAAGATCATTGTGTCTCCATTTTGATTGACATACTTTGTCCCGAAATTCATTGTGTTGTTGTTGAAAGTTGGATCAATATGAACATACAATGGGCCTTTTGTAGCAATGGGTGCAGGCTGTGGGGCAGGTTCCGGTTCCGGATCTTTGTTATCTTTCTTACAGGATACAGTAAGAATCAAAATAGCAGAGAAAAGTACCAATAATTGCTTTTTCATTTATAGTCTTTATTATCTAACGAATATACAAAAAAAGGAAAGGAAATCCTCTTGATAATTTCATGAAACGTCAAAAAAAAAGCCACAAGGTTGTGGCTTTTTACATTTACTATTTTGATGCGGATGCTTCTTTTGCCGCTTTGATCTTCGCCTTGATATTCTCAGTTGTGAGTGAACCCGGTCTTTCTATTGGAGAGCCTGTAGCTCTGTCCCAGATCAAACTGGCCAATACGCCTAAGGCACGGCTTACACCGAATAACACTGTATAGAAATCATATTCATACATTCCGTAGTGAACTAATAAAGCTCCTGAATGCGCATCTACATTCGGCCAAGGATTCTTGATCTTACCGGTTGATTCCAGAATAGGAGGTGCAACTTCATAGATCATTTGTACGATCTCGCAAATATCATCGTGC
>DAORJH010000569.1:0-1303 GCA_035438925.1 Bacteroidia bacterium
CACTGTTTTGCCGCAAGATCCATAGATGCCTGATCGCCAAGTTTACTGTCGGTATGCGTAACGATGTCCACTGACAAAGACTTATTTTTAGATAAGATCAGGAAGATCGCATTGAGATCCATTTCATCTTTTGGTGTCAGTTCTGCACCGCCATTTTTAAAGACCAACTCCTTGATCACATCGATTCGGCCGATCGCACCTCCCAATGTGGAATGATCTCCATCGGTCAACATAGTAGAGATCTTGGAAGGAATGTAAAATACAAAACCTCCCTGCATGGTTTTCCCATCCATTATTTTTTCACCTCTTACCGAATACAAAGCAAGAGGATCGGAGGTAATAATATCGCTTTGATTATCAACTTTCAGAATAAAATCCTGATTGAGCTTGATCTCACTAAAGGTAAATCCACCATTCATATTCGTGCTGGTCTGAGATAAAGAATCACCGTAACCATCGAACAGATAAAGTTTTCCGTATTTCAAAAGATCGGATGGATTCGAAGAGAGGGCAAGCGTACCTACCACATCTTTCTTCACCGGCATGAAATTCTTTTTCTCATCGAGTATATTTTCCAGATCGCGGATGCGTGGATTCACAGCTATGATCTTACCGGTATGATCCACTAGAATATCTGTAGGAACTTTATTCACACCATACTTTTTACAGATCTCGTCATTGTATCCTCTAAAAGCAACTCCATGTATGAAATTGTTAAGCGTATCCTCTTTGATACTCGCATTCCATGCTGTTTTATCGCTCTGAACGGCCACGGCAATCACTTCAAATCCTTCTGCATTTCTATAAAGTGCGTTCTTATATCTGCCGGCAATTCTGTTCAGGTGTTTATTGTTGGCTTTCGATTTGGCAACATTGGTACTCCAAAAATGAAGTAGCACGATGCGATTCAGATAGGGCATGTTGAAACTCTGAATACTGTTCTGCTGCACATTCAGTACAAAGGAAGGAGCCTGATCACCTACTTTTAATTCTGTCGTACCGTCCTGCGGATAGACTCGCAAAACTAAAACAAGCATTATTAAAAATAAGTTAGTTCTCATTTATTCTCTTTCTCTAATTTATCGAGTGTTTTTTCCAGTTCAGTTCCCCTAAGGTTCTTTGCGATAATGACACCACTCTCATTTATCAGCACATTGGTCGGAATCCCTTTCACATCATATTTTACAGCTGCTTCGCAATTCCATACTTTCAGATCGCTTACGTGATAAGGCCAAACCAATCCGTCTTTCTCAATCGCACTTTTCCATTTTGATTTACCATCATCGAGTGATACACTGTAAAT
>DAORJH010000570.1:0-1287 GCA_035438925.1 Bacteroidia bacterium
CTTTAATAAGAGGCCTTGCTATTGCTTCTTCCGAGATTCTTTCCGTATCCGGGAGAAGTATTGTATCTGAGCATTACCTCGAGACCACCATTACGCTTGGATGCAGGAGTAAGCGAAGACACGTTGATATCATAAGAAAGTCCTAATGCGTATTTATCGTACTGCCACAATAAAGTTGGGATGATGGCATCCTTGAAACGATATTGTCCTCCAATTGAAAAGGCCGATGGCTTTTTAATATTGGTACGGATGGATTGATCAGAAAGAATGAACTTGAACAAGGCACCTAACAACAATTCACTGCTTGTTCCCTGACGCATATAGATCACACTTGGCATGATGGCATTCTTAGAGCGTGGAATATTGATATCACCGGATCCATGCACAATGAATCTTGTTTTCAGTTTCTCTGAATTCACGAAGAAAGAATTGCTTGGTACATTAAAGTGATAGGCTGCAGCACCAATGTTCATTTTATTTCCGTCTTTCGAGCTAATGAATTTTTCGCTTTGTGCATAATTGAAGTTGATACCTCCACCTACATCATAGGCGGTAATTGCACTACGTGGAACCTCAGATTCGCCTGAAGGTCTGCTGGCATCATATTCGTAACCGTTGAACTGACGATCCCATCGAAGGTTGTTCACATCAATTGTTCTGTACATGAAACCACCGGAAAGTCCGGCAGATACTTTCATTTGTTTATTGATCTTTTGAATTGCAGTGAATCCCAATGTTGGATTCAGATCTCCTAATTTTGCATCTCCTGCCATATCGCGAAACATACTCGCGCTCATGGCAAAATAATTCTTCTTCAGTTTCTTGTGCTTAATGGCTTGCTCGTAGCAAACACCGTAATTCCGGTAAGCTACTGCTACTTTTCCCCATTGAGAACGGTAACTTCCAATGACACGTGTATCGTACATGATCCCTGTTAAAGCAGGATTCAATGCACTGGACATTTCAGTATACTGCGAAAAATGTCTATCCTGTGCATTTACATTCTGTAAAAGCGCAAGAGCGAACACCGTTAGGCATATTTTATTGCGTTGCATAATCTTTTTTACCTGATAAGTGTAACATTACCCTTCATGGAAAAGGCCTTGCCGTTAAAGGTGATCCCTTCAATTCGGTAAACGAATACGTCTGTATTCATAGGATCTCCTTTATAAGTTCCATCCCATCCTTGTTCCTTATCATTTGTTTCAAATACTTTTTCTCCCCATTTATTGAAGATCATGAAAGTCATTGTTTCTAAACAGTATCCCCTCACTTTCAGCACATCAT
>DAORJH010000571.1:0-1286 GCA_035438925.1 Bacteroidia bacterium
ACATCATCCACCTGTTCTAATTTGCCTTTCCAATTTTCGAATGTGACTTTTAGATGATCTTTTATCTTTTCCGAGCCTTGCGATTTGCTCCTTGTTAGAAGTTCATTCAGCGCTTTGTACTTGAATTTTTTTCCACCCCGATGACTATCGGGGCCTCCGAATTGATCTGCATATCCATCCGTGTATAGACAAAGCAGATCTCCTGAAGAATATTTGACCTCTTTCAACTGAAACGGCTCTAATTTAATTCCTTTTCCAACCGGCATTTTATCGCAATGTAACTCTGTGTACTTATCACCCGAGATCAATACAGGTGCGTTATTCGCAGCAGCGTAAGTGATCTTAGCGAGCTGGTTGGAATTTGAATATTCAAAGCAAAGTAAAATTCCGTCAAATCCATCTTGTTGTCCTTCGTTGCTTATACTTTCAATCAAACGCTGTCTGGCATGATTCAGAATCTGGTGTGGCTCATAAATTCCTCTTTCCGTAATGGCTTCATTTAAGAAAGAAATATTCAATAAACTCATGAATGCTCCCGGAACGCCATGTCCGGTTGAATCACAAACTGCCAAATAAAACTTTTTACCTGTACCTGAGTTAATGGAAGTTGCCCAATAGAAATCGCCGCTCACTATATCTTTAGGAGCAAAGTAAACAAAATGATCGGGTAAGGTTTGATTCAGAAATTCTTCATCGGCAAGTAAAGTGTATTGTATCTTCTTTGCGTAATTGATACTGTCAATGATCTCTTTGTTCTTTTCCATTACCAGACCCTTACTTTCTTCCAATTCTGTTTTAAAGATGATCACGATCGTTAAGCTGGTTACAAGCACTGTGAATAAATTAAAGACATACAGGATCATAGCGAAGGGGATCTCGTGTGCCGGCGGGAAAAAGATATTCCCTAAAATAGATAAGAACATGAGAAGAACCGTAACGGAAGTTAAGATCAAGCCGGTTTTTAGTTTCGGAAAAACAATGATGGGTGGCAAACTGATCACCAGAAAGCCAAGGTAGAATCCGGAATCTTTTCCGGCAAAGATGGAGGAAAGTCCAAACACCAAGGGAGCTGTAGCGCAGACAAAGATCCTAGCTGTGTTCAAACCAATGAATTTGATGAGAAAGGGTGGGAGGATAAAAACGACCAGACCCAGACTGAATGCATAGGCAACAGAATAAAAACCTGTTACAAAAAACAAGGTGGAATAGGTAAGACAGATCGGAATACCCAGAAAACTGATCAGATTGACCAATTTGATCTGCTCAGCAATTGCAGCACTATGCTG
>DAORJH010000572.1:0-1261 GCA_035438925.1 Bacteroidia bacterium
ATTGTTTCAGGCACTTGGAATTTTACAGATGGCATAGGAGATTCTAAAAAAAGAGAGCAAATTGTGTTGTTTCTGAAATCTTCAACGGGTATCTCAGGAAGTACAACACTCTCTTATACAGGAAACAAAGTATACATGACCTTTAATATAAAGGAACTCCGTAACAAGAAAATAGTGCTTACAAGAACTGAAACAGAAACATCAGGAACAGATTCCAATGATTTTAAGTGGGAAGCTACACTGGAACAATAAGAATTAAATTAGAACAAAAAAGCCCGGCGAATCCCGGGCTTTTTTTATGCTGTAACTTCTGTTTGAGAATTCGCAATTGCGATCTGTTGTGCCAATGATTTGGCAAGTTCTGTAAAGGCGATTGCCTGTGGAGTTGTTTCCTGTAACACCGCAGGCCTTCCTGCATCTGCTGCTTCACGAATACTTTGTACCAATGGTAATTGTGCGATCAAAGGAATATGAAGTTCTTCTGACAGCAATTTAACTCCGTCCTTTCCGAAAATATAATATTTATTATTTGGTAATTCTTCAGGAGTGAACCAGGCCATGTTTTCGATCAAGCCCAATACTGGAACATTGATCGTATCTAATTTAAATAGCGCAATTCCTTTTCGTGCGTCTGCAATTGCAACCTCCTGAGGTGTACAAACAACTACAGCTCCCGTTAATGGAATCTGACTACACAAACTAATGTGTATGTCTCCTGTGCCCGGAGGAAGATCAACAATTAGATAATCCAATTCTCCCCACACGGTATCAAAAAACAATTGAGTAAGTGCCTTTGTTGCCATCGGACCCCTTAAAGCCACAACCTGATTGGGCCCCGCCATAAATCCAATGGAATTTATTTTCACACCATAACTTTCAACAGGGGCCATTTTTTTCTGACCCATGAATTCTCCCGGACCCGGCGCTTCGCGCTCTACTCCAAACATAATGTGTTGTGAGGGACCGTAAATATCTGCATCTACAATTCCAACTTTTGCACCTAGTTTTGAAAGGCCTAATGCAAGATTGGCCGCGACCGTACTTTTACCAACTCCTCCTTTTCCACTCGCAACAGCAATAATATTCTTTACATCTCTCAGCGTCGTTTCGTCTTTTCTTTTTTTGGTGGTAACGGTGGCCGTCATGTTGATCTTTACCTTTGCGTCTTTGTCTACATAATGCAAAATTGCATTCATGCAGGCATTGTGGATCATGTCCTTCATCGGACAAGCGGGCGTTGTCAGCACAACAGTGAAAGAGA
>DAORJH010000573.1:0-1214 GCA_035438925.1 Bacteroidia bacterium
GTTTCCGGATGCAAAAGCAGTAACCGGATCAATTCTCCTCCGGTGTATCCGGCTGCTCCTATGACGCCTGCTTTAATCATTTTCGCTTAGAATTAGTTCGTTTTGTTTTTCATTTACTTTGAAGTAGATGGCAGTCTGGTTGCCGAAGATCTTTGTAAAACCTTTTACATCTTCGCCGGTGAAGGATTTATTCATTTCTCCATAGGAACCAAAAGCATCATTCATCAGGTCATGTTCAGAATGAATTCCATCGATAATGAATCTGTAGGGCAGAAGTGAAATAAACACTTCTCCACTCACGTTTTGCTGTGTGCTGTCAAAGAAAGCTTCCATGTCCCTCATGCTTGGATCCAGGTATTGTCCTTCATGCAGCCAATTTCCATACCAAAGTGCGAGTTGATCTTTCCAGTACAATTGCCATTTAGTAAGTACATGTTTTTCGAGCGCATGATGTGCCTTGATGATGATGAGAGATGAAGCGGCTTCAAATCCCACTCTTCCTTTGATTCCAATGATGGTATCTCCCACGTGAATATCTCTTCCAATACCATAGGGTGCGCTGATCTTGCTTAGTTCTTCGATGGCCTCAACACTGTTTTCAAATGTTGTTTCATCAATACCCTTTAGTTCTCCTTTTTCAAAAATGAGTTTTATTTTTTCTTTTCCGTTCTTGTAAACGGAAGTTGGCCAGGCTGATTCGGGTAATGGAAGTTCGGAAGTAAGTGTTTCCTTTCCACCCACAGATGTACCCCAGATCCCCTTATTGATACTGTACAGCGATTTCTCAAAGTTCATTTGAATGTGATTTGCTTTCAGATACTCGATCTCCTGCTGTCTTGAAAGCTTTTGATCTCTAATAGGGGTGATGATCTTTATTTCGGGAATAAGGATCTGAAAGACCATGTCAAATCTTACCTGATCATTTCCTTTTCCGGTTGCACCATGGGCTACTGCAACAGCACCTTCTGCTTTTGCAACTTCAATCTGCTTTTTTGCGATCAGTGGACGGGCAAGTGCAGTTCCCAGAAGATACCTGTCCTCATATATTGCGTTTGCCATAATGGCTTTAAGAACATATTCTTCAATAAATTCCCTTTTAAGATCTGCTATTATGACTTTTGAAGCGCCAAGCAGCAACGCCTTTTCCCTGCATGCATCAAAATCCTCCTTCTGTCCCACATCCGCAACAAATGCAATTATTTCATACCCCTTTT
>DAORJH010000574.1:0-1175 GCA_035438925.1 Bacteroidia bacterium
CTTAGAATTCTTTATCTTAACAGTTGTGAGTATACTTACTTTACTTAAATCGAGCTGACTCTCATCTACCAATCTTGCATTCGCAATAACATCTTTTAATTTGCCTATTCTAACTTCCAAGAGAGCTTGCGCTTCTCGGGCTGCATCGTATTCGGCATTTTCGCTCAGATCACCTTTGTCACGAGCTTCTGCTACAGCTGCGGTACATTTTCTTCTTTCTACAGTTTCAAGCTGATGTAACTCTGACTTTAGTTTCTGTAAACCTTCTTCTGTATAATAACCGATTTGTTGTGCCATAAGCCTCGTTTTTAAAAACAAAGAATCCCGATAGAAACCGGGACTCCTGCAATACAAAAATAATAAAAAAAAATCAAAGATTCATTCTAAATCCAAATGAGTGAATTCCACTGAAAGGATTTGTTGCACGATATGAATAATCAAGTCCGAATGTAGATTTCTTTTCATTGAAAGGAATTTCGAAAGTAACTCCACCACAAGGTCCTGTCATTGCTGTTCTTCTGTTCTCTGCGTCGAAAATATATTTCTCTGTATAAAGACCGCCTCTGAACATTAAAATATCCTTCCATGAGTACTCCACACCGAATAGGTAATTATCATAAGTGAATGAATTAGAAGTGTACGTTGCATTTAAAGAAACACGATGTTTCTTTGACACTCCACTACTGTCCTTCATCAAATATAGATCATACGATGTTCCGATATTAACCAAAGCCGGTAATTCAAAAGCGCCTGAACGATTGTTTACTGTTAATTGATACCCTGAACCGTATTTCACACTAGTCTGACGGCTTAAACCATCACCTTTGTACGACATTTTTGGTCCCCAGTTCTTCAGGGCGATTCCAATGTGCATTTGATTATTTTTCCCAGTGTGGTACTGAATTCCAGCATCGATGGCGATACCCCTTGCATTCACATTTGGGATCTGCTCATTTAGGATCTTGAAATTAATGCCACCATAGATGTTGTCAGAGAACATTTTTGCGTAAGAAAGGCTTATGTTCTGGAATGTTGGATTGTAAGTTCCTAGTCCACCTTCCGGCTGATCTTCGGTGGTGATCTCAATTTTTCCTGCATTGATGGCCATAACACCGAATCCGATCGTTCCTGTTTCGCCTATACCTTGTGTCAAACCAAAGCTATTGATAAAAATA
>DAORJH010000575.1:0-1148 GCA_035438925.1 Bacteroidia bacterium
TCAATTTTTACAAGATAGAACTGATCAATCTTGAAACTTCCCCGGCGAGAAGAGTCTATGTACCATCCTCTGCAAAGGTGAACATGTTGTTATATCCTAATCCCATCACAACCAATTATGATGCACTCAACTTGCGAGTATTCAATGCCAACAACACTCGCTTAGTGGGATTCATTTACAATCAATCCGGTAAGCCAAAGCATAATCTTGATATTACCACAAAAGGAGAATATGCTTCTATCAATGTATATGATCTGAGTAACGATCTTTATGTTTTGTGGCTCACAGACGGATATGTGGTCTATTCCGCTAAATTCATTGTGAATCGATAATGGAAGTAAGAGCGGATGCATATTTATGGGCCATTCGCATGTATCGATCAAGAACTCTTGCCGGAACAGCCATTAAAGGCGGGAAAGTGAAAGTGAATGATGAAAAATTAAAACCATCACGTCTTGTCAGGATCGGAGAACGCTACACTTTATCCATTGGTAATTCAAAAAAAATAATTGAAGTGCTGGGACTTACAGATCAACGGGGAAATTTTGAAACGGCAAAAAAATTCTACGCCGATCATTCTCCTCCACCTGAGAAAAACGAAAAACTACCGGCTGCCTTTTTTAAAGTCAATATTAAAAGAGACAAAGGCAGTGGCCGACCTACAAAAAAAGACAGAAGGGATCTGGATGAATTCGATTGGAAATGAAAAGATGAAATACCTTTCCATCATATTCCTTCATCTAACGCAATTTCTTCTTGCGCAAAATCCGCTTTTGGTGTACGGCCCTTATCTTCAAAGAGGAGGCTCTACTTCTATGGATGTTTGCTGGAGGACCGATCTTGCAACTGATTCCAAATTAAAATTCGGAACCTCTAAATTCAATTTAAATCAGCTGGTGAGCAATGGCACATCTGAATTGCAACACCGTATTGCATTAGGGGGTTTGAATCCGAATACACAATACTTTTATCAAGTGAGTAACAGCGCTGGAACATTCAGCACAGACACCTTCTTTTTTTATACTGCTCCCCTTACCAATAGCAATCAAAAAGTAAGAATACTTGTTACAGGTGACTGTGGAACTGCCATGATCACACAGCAGAAAACAAAGGAAGCGCTGATGAATTACATTCAGAACAAATACATC
>DAORJH010000576.1:0-1135 GCA_035438925.1 Bacteroidia bacterium
GCATTAAAGGTGTCTTTGTTTTTCCGATCACTCTTTTGATCTCTTGTTTGTAAGGTTCTTCCGCCTTGTTGATCAATTGCAACATAGCAGGATCAGCTTTGTATTTGAAAGGATCTACTTCCATTAATTCATACGCTTCTTCCTTTATCTTTCCATTCTCGATCACTAGGTCCATTTTTCCAATGAAAGAGGCGAATGCTCCGGGCTCAGTTACTTTGGCGTACTTTGCCTGCAGTGGTTTTCTGATCCTTTCATGTGTATCAGCTCCGAAAATATAATCCAAGCCTTCCGCATAGGCTTGGCTGGCTAAATGCAGTTGCTGTGCCATTCCCATATGCGTCAATGCGATCACCATATCACACTGTTCCTGCTCTTTTAAAAGTTTGATGTATTTGGAAATATTTTTAGCCGGATCACTGAATTTAATTCCATAACTATAGGCCGGAGATTGACGAACGGGAGTAAGTGGATCATTGTATCCCAGGAATCCGATCTTTATTCCTCCGATCCAGAAAGTATGAAAAGGAGGAAACATCATGTCTCCTTCTTCTTCATTGAACATGTTGGCGCAAACCTTTGGTGCGTGATACGCTCCCATGTCCTTCACCAGCATTTTCTTTCCATAAACCACTTCCCAGTTTCCCGGCAACATCAAGTCATAATTGAGATCATTCATCAGTGGAATCATGGCTTGCCCTTCGCTTAAAGCAGCAATGGCACTTCCCTGAAAGCAATCTCCGCCATCGAGCAATAATGTATTCGGATTTTGCTTGCGAATTGTTTGGATCATGGTTTTCAAATGCGCGAATCCTCCTCGTTTTCTGAAGACAGCTTTACCGTTCTCCAAGAAGAACTCATCGTGTGGATGCACTTGTCCGTGAATATCACTTGTATGAAGTAAAGTGATGTGCTGTGCTTTTCCTGATTGAACGGTTTTGCTTTTCAGGATCTCTTCCACTTTGTTCTTATCATCTGATAAAGCTATAGATGTAAGAGGCGCAATTCCTAATCCAATGGTGGCAGCACCGATCTTTTTTAAAAAATCTTTTCTTGATGTGTTTTCAGGAAAGATATTTTCCCTGCATCCGCAGGTACAGTTTGTTGAATGTTCGCCCATATTAATGTGGTAACTTTT
>DAORJH010000577.1:0-1069 GCA_035438925.1 Bacteroidia bacterium
GTAAGATAAAAGGAACGGAAGATGCTAAGACCATTGAACCGGATGAGGATTATATCATTCCTTTCGGTAAGGCAAGGACCGTTATAGCGGCCAGTGAAGAAAATACGAAGGCAGGAAAGAGCATGGCAGTGATCACTTATGGTATGGGTGTGTATTGGGCTAAGTCAGCAGCAAAGAATTTTGAAGGACAAGTTGAGATCATTGATCTGAGAACATTAGCGCCGGTAGATACGGAGGCAATGTTTGAAGCAGCGAAGAAGCACAATAAAGTGATGGTTTTAACAGAAGAACCCGTGCACAATGGATTTGCGCAAAGTATTGCCGCAAGGATTCAGGAAAATTGTTTTCAGTACCTGGATGCACCGGTAAAAGTGGTAGGGGCGGAGAATATGCCGGCCATTCCTTTGAATTCAACATTGGAAAAAACCATGCTTCCAAATGCAGAGAAGGTGAGTGAGGAGATGCGAAAACTTCTGGCTTATTAAAAGTTTTTCGATCTTTCTTCAGACGATTTTCAGAGGATCAATCCCCAGATCTTTTCATTCAGGAATTTTCCTCTTTTGAAAATATGTTCCTTAAGGGTGCCCTCATGGACAAATCCATTCTTGATAAGTACTTTTTCGGAGGCAAGGTTGCCTTCAAAAGTGCGTGCAAATAATTTGTGAAACTTCTTACTTTCTTTTGCTATTGAAATAAGCTGTTGAACCACTTCCGTTGCATATCCATTACCCCAATATTCTTGTCCTAACCAATAACCGATTTCTGCATTGTATTTTAGATTCATTTCCTGTGGATGTATGCCTGCCCCTCCAATTAGTTTTCCGTTCAAAGTGACAGCATTCATGTATTCCACCGGCATCGTTTTTACCCTTTCCAGAAATTTAATTGCATCCTCTTTTGTATATGGATAAGGGATGTGATCGCTTGTGAATTGTGAAACGTTTGGGTTGTTTAAGAGTAAACTTATTTGTTCCACATCATCTTCCCGAAAGGCTCGTAAATGGATCATTTTTTTTAATTTTTTATTTCTGCGCCGTTCTGTAAAAATACAAAGCAACAAAACTGAAGA
>DAORJH010000578.1:0-1062 GCA_035438925.1 Bacteroidia bacterium
CGATCAAGCCGGATTCTATTCTGTGAACATGAACAAGGAAGCCTTGTTTCCGCTGGCTTTCAACTTTTCCCGTAAGGAATCCGATCTCACTTGCTACAGCAAAGAAGAACTGAACAGCATTTTAACTGAAAAAGGACTTAACAGCTTCCAGATCATTGAATCCGACCTAAAAGATCCGTTCACGGTGCTGAATGCCGGTCTAAATGGTACGCCATTATGGAAATTGTTTGTAATTTTAGCCTTGTCCTTTCTTTTAATTGAAATAATTTTATTGCGGTTTATAAAGTAAATAAAGTATGAGTATCCTCCTCAAAAATGCCAAAGTGATTGCAGAAGGCAATTCCAACAACAATAAAGTGCTAGATATTTTAATTGAAGGTGGAAAGATCATTGAGATAGGAAAAAATTTACAGGCGAAGGGGAACGATAGAGTGATAGAAGCAGATGGACTTTGTGTCTCCGCAGGCTGGTTGGATCTGCAGGCTGTTTCCTGCGATCCGGGATTTGAACACAAGGAAGATCTGGAAAGTTTGATCGCTTGTGCCGCTGCCGGTGGTTTTACAGGAGTTTGTGTACACAATGAAAATCAACCTGCCATTCATGGCAAATCACAGATCGAATACATTCTGAACAAAACCAGAAATAAAGTGGTGGATGTTTATCCTTCCGGCACCATTACGGTGGACGCAAAGGGGAAAGACCTTTCGGAAATGTACGATATGCAAAATTCAGGTGCTGTCGCTTTCAGCGATCACAAACATGCGATCAAAGATTCAGGCATGCTCATGCGCGCACTTCAATACAGCAACAATGCAGGTTCCTTCATCATCACGCACTGCAATGATCAAAACATCTCTCATGGTGGTCAAATGAACGAAGGAGAAGTTTCCGTGAGTTTAGGTTTAAAAGGAATTCCTCCTCTTGCAGAAGAACTGATGGTGGAAAGAAACATTTCCATTCTGGAATACGCAGGTGGTAGAATACATTTTCCAACGATCAGCACCAAAGGCAGTGTGGATCTTATCAAAAAAGCTAAAGCAGCGGGAATGAAAGTAACAGCCG
>DAORJH010000579.1:0-1047 GCA_035438925.1 Bacteroidia bacterium
AAATTATTTTTTCAAATATCGTTCACTTACCACATTCATGTGGTGTATTCCATGCCCGCAAATGGTGAATCCTATTGCCAAAACTGTCGCTCTTCCGGCAGCAGTGATGCCGCTTCTGAGTAAGGCCTCATTTGAAAAACTGTTGAAAAGCGAAAGGCTGGCTCTGCGAACGGTCTCAAACTCATTTACGAGATCCTGCAAGTTTCTCTGGCTGAGTTCTGCATTTTTCACATACTCATCCTCTTCAAAGGGAAGGGGTTGTTTTTCGTCCATTCGTGCAAAACGTAAGGCTCTGTAAGCAAAGATCCTTTCTGTATCAATGATGTGATTCAAAACTTCTTTTATGGTCCATTTGCCTAACTCGTAGGCGTTGTTTTCCATACTAGGCTTGATGGATGAGAAGAATGCGATCAGCTCTTTTTCATTTTCATTCAGCGCCTGCAAAACAGAATTCTGTTTCACCAATGGAATGTAATTTTCGTAATAATCGGGGTAGCTGCCTTTTTGTGGTCTCATGTGATGTATTTATGATGGAAAAAGGGATCTTCCTTCCCTTAATTTATTTACTCAGTAAAGAGATACGGTCTTTTCCATCTGTTTCCTTCCATTCCACTTTCACGTTCTGTGTCTCAATAGAATCAATGGTGATCCCTGCGTACTTAGCCTGTATCGGTAAATGTCTGAAGAACCTGCGGTCCACTAAAACAAGTAACTCCACATCCACAGGACGACCAAAGGCCAGCATGGCATCCAAACCTGCACGTATCGTTCTTCCGGTGAATAGAACATCATCGATAAGTACCACACTTTTATCTTCAATGGTAAAATCGATATTCGTTTGATTCGGGATGAGTTCTTTTTTTCTGAAATCATCTCGGTAAAAAGTAATATCGAGCTCTCCGCAACTGATCTTCTTTCCTTTTAATATGGTCTCCAGCTCTTTCTTGATCCTTTTTGCGAGAAAGATCCCCCTTGGCTGTAAGCCAATGATGGCCGAATTACTGAAATCATTGTGTACTTCGATCAACTAATGACACAACCTTTTAA
>DAORJH010000580.1:0-1004 GCA_035438925.1 Bacteroidia bacterium
CTTCTTCAAATGCTTCTCTCCTTCTTTGTAATTCTTCATGCGCACTTCTACATTTCCCAAATTAAAATAACAGACACCTGCTTTTGCGCGCATGCCGCCTTCTTCACAGAGCTGAACCGCCCGTTTATAATACTTGATCGCCTGTTCAAAATTCTTTCTGTAATCGTGTACGGCTCCAATGCCGCAGATCATCATGGCCTGGTACTCGATGTCATTCGCCTCTTCAAAAAGCTGTAGTGCACGCGTATAATACTCCAGTGATCTGTCATATTCTTTCTTCAGTAGATAAACAGAAGCAAGATTACCGGTTTGCAGGGCCATTCCCCTTTTGTCTTTCACACTAAAATAGTAGTTGAGTACTTGCTGGTAAGCGTGAATGGCCTTGTCATAATCTCCGTTGTATTGGTGGATCACAGCAATATTAGCCTGTTGCATGGCCATACCGGTTTTGTCTTTTAAGCCCTCATAGAGATGCAGGGCCTGCACGCAATGATCCATGGCTTTTGGAAAATTATTTTGTGCGATGTAAACGGCTCCAATAGTTCCCAGAATTTTAGCGCTATTGGGTTCATCCTTCATTTTTCTTCTGAGTTCGAGAGCTTGATTCCAGTTTTGCAGGGTTTCATAATACTTACCGAGACGGTAATTCCCGAAGCCCAGATTATAGAGAGCTTGTGCATTGCCTTTTTCGTACTGTAATTTTTGGGAAAGGCTCAGTGCTTTTTGGGCATAGCGAATGGCGGAATCATTTTGCAAATAGAAATAAAAACCGGAAAGCTGAATGAATCGTTCAGCAGTGATGGTATCGGCTTTTTCGTTTTGAAGCAATACTTTCAGAGAATCGATCTGTTTTTGCTGTGCGGGGAGTAAGCCTGTGATTAGTTGCAGGGACAGAAAGAAGAGGAGCAGGCGTTTCATAGGCAAAATAAGCAAATTAAAATCAGAGTTCTTCAACTCAATATGGATAGGCAGGAAACGAAAGGGGAAATAAGAAGGACAGAAGG